>CAIWAH010000338.1 GCA_903910585.1 uncultured Verrucomicrobiota bacterium | reverse complement strand
GATCGCGGCGCAGGAGGTCACCGAAGGCAGCCTGCTGTCCTTCACGGCCGCAGCCACCGATGCCGATGCCGACCAGACACTGACCTACACGCTGTCCGGCACCGTCCCGACCGGAATCTCGCTGACCCCCGCCGGCGCGTTCACGTGGACGCCGACGGAAGCCCAGGGCCCGGGCAGCTTCACCGTCACGGTCGTGGTGACCGACAACGGCGTGCCGGCCCTGACCGACGAACAGCTCGTGAGCCTCACGGTGCGGGAACGCAACGATGCCCCCACCCTCACGGCTCCGGCCGCGGCCTCCATTCCGGAAGGCACGGTCTGGGTCGCATCGTTCGCGGGTCAGGACACCGACCTGCCCGCCAACAGCCTGACCTACTCGCTCGTCGAGGGCCCCACCGGAGTGAGCCTGGATCCGGCCACCGGCGCGGTTTCCTGGACTCCGACCGAGGCCCAGGGCCCGGGCAGTTTCACCGTCACCGTGCGCGTCGCGGACAACGGCGATCCGGCCCTCACGGCCCAGGCAAGCACAAGCCTGACCGTCACCGAAGTGAACCTTGCCCCGACGATTTCGGGACCGGCTTCGACGACGATTCCGGAACTCCAGAAGTGGACCGGCCAATTCACCGGCCAGGACGCGGACCTGCCGGCCAACGCGCTGACCTACACCCTCGTGAATTCCCCCGCGGGCCTGACTCTCAACGCCACCACGGGTGAAGCCTCCTGGACTCCGCTCGCGGTCCAGGGACCGGGCGTTTACACGGTGACCGTGCGGGTCACGGACAACGGCACCCCGGCCAAATCGGCCGAGCACACCCTGACGCTCACGGTGGCGGATTCCGGATCGGCCCCGACACCGGCCGCCACGCTGAAACCCGACGGCTCGCTCACGCTGACGTGGCCCACGGTGAACGGCGTGACCTACCGCCTCGAAGTGGCCGACCAGGCGAACGGGCCATGGCAGCCGCTGTCCACGTTCACGGGCACCGGCTCGCCGGCCACCGGCACGGACAACCCCGGCGCCCGCTCCGAGCGCTTCTATCGCCTCGTGATCCCTTGACGGGTTGACGACGGTGCTGCCGGCAGTGCGCCGGCAGCACCGGGCTACGCCTTCACCCGCCGACAACCACCGGGCGCGGTTTCCGACCGGCGCCGAAAGCTCCACCGGCATGCCTCGGCGCTTGCCGGAAACCGGGACGCTTCGCAGCCTTGGCGGCACGCATGAGTTCGCTGTCCCCGTTCCTCGTCACGCCCCAGATCGTTCCGGAACTTGATCCCGGATTCCGCCCGGCAGCCCTGGCCCATCGGGCCTTTGCCGCCGCCGCGACCGAAGCCGTCACGCTCGCCGTGGAACAGGCCGACGGTTCCGTGTTCCATCATCCGCTGGCCATCCTGCCGGCAACCCACCCCGCCGCCACGACCGCCAATGCCTACTTCGTCGAGCGCACGGTGAAGTTCCTGCTCTGGGGTTACGGCGGCTGGCGCGTCCACGTCGCCGGACCGGAATCGCTGGCAACCGCGCTGCGCCGGCACTACGCCGACGACGCGCCGGGCAAGTTCGACTCCGAGATCATCGGGCAGCGCATTTACGACCGCCCCATCGAGGTCGTGCGGGTGGCCACGGCCGCCGAACTGCCCGCCCCGAAGGCCTCGACCGCGCCGTTGGGACGTCACTGGAACGGTTGCCGGATCGGTTTCGATCTCGGCGGTTCGGACCGCAAGGTCGCGGCGGTCGTGGATGGAAAATGCGTCTTCAGCGAGGAGACGGTCTGGGATCCGTATTTTCAGCCTGACCTCAATTATCACCTCGAAGGCGTGCGCGATTCGCTGCGCAAGGCCGCGGCCCATCTGCCCCGCGTGGACGGCATCGGCGGCAGCGCGGCGGGCGTTTACGTGAACAACCGCGTCAAGGTGGCCTCCCTGTTCCGCGGCGTGCCGCGCGACGTGTTCGAGGCCCGGGCCAAGGAACTGTTCCTCGAACTGCGGCGCGAATGGGGCGGCATCCCGTTCGATGTGGTGAACGACGGCGAGGTGACCGCCCTCGCGGCCTCGATGTCGCTCGGTGTCAATTCCGTGCTCGGCCTAGCGATGGGCACCAGCACCGCCGCCGGCTTCGTGAACGCCGAGGGCAACATCACCTCGTGGCTCAACGAGCTCGCCTTCACGCCGTTCGACTACAGCCCGACCGCGCCCCGCGAGGAATGGTCCGGTGACGTCGGGGTCGGCGCCTCCTATTTCTCGCAGCAGGCGGTCGGCCGGCTGCTGGCACCCGCCGGCATCGAGGTGGACCCCAAGCTCGGCTTGCCCGAAAAGCTCAAGCACGTGCAGGCGCTCATGCAGGCGGGCGATCCCCGCGCGGTGAAGATCTACGAATCGCTCGGTGTGTTCCTGGGCTATGGCCTGGCCCACGCGGCGAGCTTCTACCGGTTCGAGAACGTGCTCGTTCTAGGCCGCGTCACCACCGGCACCGGGGGCGAGCTGATGCTCGACGGTGCCCGGAAGGTCCTCGACCTCGAGTTCCCCGAACTCTCGCGGCAGGTGAAGTTCCACGTGCCCGACGAGAAGGAGAAACGCCACGGTCAGGCCATCGCCGCCGCCAGCCTGCCCGTAGTGGGCTGATTCCATTTCCCAGAGATAACCGGATTAAACGGTGGGCGGTTTCCCTCGGAAGTCTTCGGGAAATGTTGTGAGTTCCCGCGGGCCGGATTCCCGGCTCCGAAAACGACAAGGCCGGCGGTGGACACCGCCGGCCGGTCGTGAACGGGTAACAGTGACTTACTTCTTCTCCGCGGCGGCCTTGTCGGCGGCAGCCTTCTTCGCCGCCTCTTCCTTCTGCAGCTTCTCCAGCTGCTCCGGCTTGATCACCTCGATCTTGGCGCCCTTTTCCAGTTCGGCCTTGCTGGGCACCTTGATGATGTCGCTGGTGACGACCGGCTGCGGCGCCGGGGCGGCGGTCTCCTTGATGCCGAGCAGCTCGACCTCGAACTGGAGCACGGAGTTCGGGCCGATCTTCGGCGGGGAGCCGCGTTCGCCGTAGGCGATTTCAGAGGGAATGGTGAGCTGCCACTTGGAGCCGACCGGCATGAGCTGCAACGCCTCGGTCCAGCCCTTGATCACGCCGGTGACCCGGAACGTCGCCGGCTGTCCGCGGCCGATGGAGCTGTCGAATTCCGTGCCGTCGATGAGGGTGCCGCGGTAGTGGACCGTCACGGTGTCGTTCGTGGTCGGCTTCGCCCCGGTGCCGTTGGTCAGGACCTTGTATTGCAGGCCGCTGGGCAGGGTGATGACGCCTTCCTTGGCCTTGTTGGCCGCGAGGAACGCCGCGCCGTCGTTCTTGTTCTTGTCGGACTCGGCCTTGCGCTTCTCCTCGGCCTTTTGGCGCAGCTCCATGCTGTAGGCGCGCACCACGGCCTGGGCCTCGGTCTCGGTGACCGTGGTGGCCTGGCCGGTGAAGAAGGCGGAAAACGCCTTGGCCACGACCGCGGGATCCACCTCGTAACCGCCCCGCTGGAGGTTGCGCTTCATGTCGCTCGCGAGCATCACACCGATGGAATAGCTGTTCTTTTCCATCGCGTCCTTGAACCGGCCGGCCACGGCGGCGGCCGAGTTGGTGTCGGAGGCGGGCACGATCGCCGCGGCGGGAGCGGCGTTGTTCTGCGCCAGGGCCGGAACGGCGGTGGCGCCCAAAAGCAGAAGGGCAAGCGAGGCTGGCTTCATGTGTTGTAAGAACCCGGCGGACCGCGGGACGTTCATCGGGGCGGAAACCGGGGCGGGAAGTGACTAGCAGCCGTCCCCGGGAAAGTCCAGCGGCCCGCTCCCGCCGGTTCTTCCAT
>CAIWAH010000337.1 GCA_903910585.1 uncultured Verrucomicrobiota bacterium | reverse complement strand
GGTCATCATCATCGGTCGCGTGCCGGTGCCCTACAGTGGAAAGATCATGCCGGACGGCCACACCGACCACAATGGGGCCTGGCCGACTGACATGTATTACGCCGACATAAACGGCAACTGGACTGATACGGCGGTCAACTGGACCGCTGCTGGTCGCCTGAACAACGTTCCGGGCGACGGAAAGTTTGACAAAAATCAGGCTCCGAGTGCGCTTGAACTCGAAGTCGGCCGTATCGACTTCGCGGGCATCAACGTCTCGGGCAAATCAGAAGTCGAACTGGTCCGGCAATACTTGAACCGGAATCACGCATACCGGAACGCCCTTGCACCCTACGACAACATTCGGCGAGAGGTCCTGGTTGATGATAATTTCGGATACTTTGGCGGTGAGGCTTTCGCCGCCGTAGGCTGGTCCACTGGAACCGCCGTCGTTGGACGCACCAACACATACGCCCGCGACTGGTTCGCCGACCAGACGGGCGCTCCTGTGCTGTTCGGTTACGGATGCGGCGGTGGCGGCTACAACGGTGCAGCCGGCATTGGCACTTCCGGAGATTTCGCCACAAAATCCAGCCGGGTTGTATTCAATGCCTTGTTTGGCAGCTATTTCGGGGATTGGAACTACAGCGACGCACTTCTGCGGGCGTCAATCGGGGGTCCGGCCACATCAACCGGGTTGGCATCATTCTGGGCGAATCGCCCAAATTGGGAATTCGGTATCACCGCCATGGGAGGCTCGCTCGGTTCCACGCTTCGTTACAGCTCGGATCGGAGCATCCATCGGCAAATCCTCGGTGATCCCACCCTTCGCTTTCAGCATAGGCCGGCTGTGAAGGATCTGGTAGCGGAACCGACGGCTGAAGGGGTTCGCCTTTCTTGGACTCCTACCGGCTCCGGGGAGTCCGGCTACCATGTTTATCGCACGGACGAATCCACGGGCATTACAACTCGAATCACCGGGCAATCAATCAGCACCGCCAAACCAGACGGGCAGCCAATTGCAAACGCTTACTTCGTCGACTCTGGCTCGGAACCGGGCAAACAGTTCACCTTCACGGTCCGTCCAGTATTCCGCGAAATCACACCCGGCGGAACCTATTACGACCTTGGCCTCGGTTCATTCGTGTCCGTCACACAGCCAGGACCCCGGATTTCCGTCGAATCGGTCTGCAGCAGGCGCGAATTTCCCTCAGGTGTCGTCGATCTGGAGATGTCTGGCACGTTAACAGAGCCCCGGGCAGCAGATGGGAATGTCACGCTCGTTGTAAGGTTTAACCAACCGGTGACCGGCGGTGAGATTGCGATTTCAGGTCAAGGCACCGTTGTTTCGAAAAGCGTTTCTGGAAACGAGATGAACATTGTCCTTCGAAACGTTGCCGACCGGCAAACCATCCGGATCAGCCTCACCAATCTGACCGGGGAGATTGCGCCTCAGGCTGAATCGTTCAGCATTCCGGTTCGGCTGCTGAATGGGGATGTGGATCGAAACGGACTCATTGATGTTCAAGACTCCGTCCTTGCGACCAGTTTCATCAAATCAACGGGATATCAGCTCACAGGCTCGGCAAGAATGTGTGACGTCAACGGCGACAATCGCGTCAATTCCGCAGACGTATTCGCAATTCTCAAGCGGCGCGGTTCCCGCCTCGACTGACCGGCGATGAAACCAAAGGCACATCCAACCTCAACCTTTCGTCGCCATGTCACACCAGCTCTCCTTCTCGCTCGCAAACGGTCTCGCCGTCGCTCCGCGCGCTGCTAGCCTCACCGGCGTCCCCTTCGGCCGTTCGGCAGAAGTCCGGACCACCGCCGAAACCGCAATGTCCACGGCATCACCGGCCACCGACCTGACCACGCTGCTCATCACCGCGCTGGGCCGCCTCAAGGCCTCGCTCGGTGGCCAGGTGACGTTCGAGCTCGACGTTGAGCCGGACCTTCCCCGGGTTGGCGCGGATGCCGCCAACGTCGAGGACGTCCTCATCCGGACGGCGATCGCGTTGACCCGGCGGATGCCGGCCCAGAACACGGTGCTGACCCTCGGCCTTGGCCTCCGCGAACTCGATGCCGCCACCCTGGGTGAGAATCGCAGCGCCCGGATCTTGGGTCCGGGATCTTACCTCACCCTTCAGCTCTCCTGCCGCTCGGAGGCCGCCGCCGAGATCGACGCAGCCCCGGTGGAGCCTGATTTGGATCAGGTCATTCCCAGCCTGGACGCCCAGGGAGCCGGACTGCTGATCACCACCGGCCCGGGCGGGACCACCGTGAGGATGCTCTTCCCGGCGCTCACCCACGAAACGGGTCCGGTCGTCAGCGGCGCCGCCACCTGGTCGCCCGACAGCCGCCGGGTGCTGCTCGCGGATGACGACGAAGCGGTGCGGCTCATCGCAGCCCGCGTGCTTCAGCTGCTGAAGTTCGAGGTGACGGTGGCCGTGGACGGCGAGGATGCCCTGCGGGTGTTTGAGAGCGCTCCGGCCCCGTTCCGGGCGGTGATGCTCGACATCGCCATGCCCAACTTGGACGGCATCGCGGCAGCCCGGGAGATCCGCAAAATCTGCCCAGCCCAACCCATTGTCTTTATCTCTGGCGACGCCTCCGATGAGGTGGTGCGCCGGCTCCCGGCCGGATTGGCCATGGGAGTGATCCAGAAACCGTTTTCCGCCGCCGGGATCCGCTCGACGCTGGAGCAGTGCGTGGCCAGTCCGACCTGAAGCCGGATTGACCGAGTCCAGCCCCGTCGCCGCAGTCAGGAAAAGAGGTCCAACTGTGGCGGCGGGGCCATCTCTTTCAGCTTCTCCCGTTCCGCCCGATGCCGGCGTCCGCCCCGGGATTCCGATTTCGGGGAAGCCCCTTCCGTCGGACCTGACAGCACGTGCTGCAGGTTGAGTTCGGCCTCCTCCAGCACCCGGAGTATCTCCTTGGCCCGGTCAATGACCGGCTTGGGAACCCCGGCCAAACGCGCCACCTGGATGCCGTGGCTCTTGTCGGTGGCCCCGGGGTGAACCTTGCGCAGGAAGATGAGCTGATCGTTCCACTCCCGCACCGCCACGTGGTAGTTGCGGACCCGGGCCAGCCGCGGGCCGGCCTCCCCGGCTGAAATAGCACCGGGGGTAGAACCCAATTCGGTCAGTTCGTGGTAGTGGGTCGCAAAAAGGGTCTTCGCACCGACCTGGTGGTGCAGGTGCTCAACGATGCTCCACGCGAGGCTCAATCCATCAAAGGTGCTCGTGCCCCGGCCGATCTCGTCCAAAATCACGAGGCTGCGGCGCGTGGCGTTGTTGAGGATGTTGGCCGTCTCGCTCATTTCGACCATGAACGTGCTCTGGCCCCGCGCGAGGTCGTCACTGGCTCCGATGCGGGTGAACACCCGGTCCAGCAGGCCGATCCGGGCCGATTCCGCCGGCAAAAAGCTGCCCGTATGGGCCAGCAGGGCGAGCAACGCGACCTGCCGGATGTAGGTGCTTTTGCCGGCCATGTTGGGCCCGGTGATCAGCGCGATCTGTTCCTGCATCAGGTCGAGCCGGGTGTCGTTGGGCACGAACCGCTCCTCGGTCATCGCCTGTTCCAGCACCGGGTGTCGTCCATTGCGGATCTCCAGCACGCCCTCGTCGTCCACCGCGGGGCGATTCCAATCGTGGAGCCGGGCAGTTTCGGCAAACGCGCCGAGCACGTCGAGCTGCGCCAGCGCGGCGGCGGTCTGCTGGATGGGTTTCAACTGCAGGAGCACGGCCTCGCGGACCTTGAGAAAGAGGTCATATTCCAGTTTCGTGGCCCGCTCCTCGGCCCCGAGGATCTTCGACTCCATCGACTTCAGTTCCTGGGTGATGAAACGCTCGCCATTGGCCACGGTCTGCTTGCGGATGTATTCCGGCGGCACCTTGGCCAAGTTGGCCTTGGTCACTTCAAGGTAGTAGCCGAAGACGGAGTTGAACCCGACCTTGAGCGAGGGAATTCCGGTGCGGGCGACCTCATCCTGCTGGAGTTTGGCGAGCCAGTCCTTGCCCCCGCGGGCCGCTCCGCGGAGTTCGTCGAGTTCCACACTGAAGCCGTCGCGGATGACGCCACCCTCTTTCACCGCGAGCGGGGGTTCGTCCGCGATCGCCCGGCCCAGCAATTCGACGAGTTCGGGCAGTTCGGCGAGCTGGGAAAACAATTCTGCAAGCAGACTTCCAACCCCAGTCGATGGCGATTCCCGGGAGTCGCCCTCCGCCGATGGCGATGCGAGCAGGTGCGGGGAGTCTTCCCGGAAACGGAGGTCGCCCACTTCGGCACCGATGGCCCGGAGGGAGGGGATTTGCTCCAGTGCCAATCGCAAGGCGAGCAGGTCCCGGCCATTGCCGGAACCGAGGCTGAGCCGGGACAGGGTGCGCTCAAGATCGCGGACTTCAGTCAGCTTGGCGCGGAACGATTCCAGCGCGGGAGGATTCGCCCGCCAGGTTTCAACGGCATCCTGCCGGGCGCAGATCGGTGCCACCGCCGCCAGCGGCTGGGTAAGCCAGTCGCGCAGACGACGGGCCCCCATCGGGGTGACCGTCCGGTTCAAGGCCCCGAAGAGAGTGGTGTTGCGGGCGGCATCGCGGTGGAGGGGCTCCAGGATCTCTAGGTTCCGGAGGGAAATCGCATCCAGCACCAGAAAGTCCGCCACCTGATAGAATCCCAGCCGGGTTAGGTGCGCGACGTCCCGCCGAAGATGGTGGTGCAGATAATGGAGCGCGGCGCCGGCCGCCCCGATGGCCGCCGTCCGTCCGCGCAATCCGAAACCGTCTAGGGAGGCGACCCCGAAGTGTTCTCGCAACGTGTAGAGCGCGGTCTCCGGATAAAAGGTCCAGTCGTCGTAGGGAACCAGCTGCGCACTGCCCCCGGAAAGCAGGTCGGCGGTCGGCTTTGAGTCCGCGGGGAGGATGAGTTCCGCGGGACGCAACCGGTCGAGCTCCGGCAGCAGCGTCTTCTCGGATTCCAGTTCGGTCACCCGGAAATCTCCGGTGGTGAGATCGACGCACGCGAGGCCGATGGTCTTTCCCTGCGCAAAGACCGAGGCGAGGAAGTTGTTCCGCTCCGCCTGCAGCAGCCGTTCGTCGAAATGTGTCCCGGGCGAAAGGATCGCGGACACCTCCCGGTTCACCAGCTTGCCCGGCTTGGCCTCCTCGGTCTGATCGCAGATGGCGACCTTGCGACCGTGTTTCAGCAGGCGACTGATGTAGTTGTTGGCCGCGTGATACGGCAGGCCGCACATCGGAATGCCATTGCGCTTCGTGAGGGCCAAATTGAGAAGCTGAGCGCCGGCCACTGCGTCCTCAAAGAACATCTCGTAGAAGTCACCAAGCCGAAACAGCAGCAGCGCATCCTTCGGCAATTCGCCCTTGATACGCCGATACTGCGCCATCATCGGCGTCAATTGTGGCTCGCTGTTGGCGGACATCGGTAGCCCCAGACTAAGGAGCCGGGACACCTAGGCAAGGTGGTGTCCGCGAGGACTGCCACAACCGGTGGAGGTTTTTTTGACCGTAGCGCACGAAATTACTCGCCTCCGCCGTGTCCGATTCGTTACAAACACCACAACACGCCTGAGAATTTTGAAGCCACACAGACCAACCCAGGGCAATTGGAACGGGGGTGAGATTCATGGCAGCTAAGAAGAAAGCCGCGAAAAAGGCGGTGAAGAAGGCCGCTAAGAAAGCGGCGAAGAAGTAGTAGTTCTCACCTCCACACGGGAAGCGGAAACGGCCCGGAGCAATCCGGGAAGTTTCCGCTTCCGCATTTTCGGGCCCGAACCGGCCGCGCTTCGGGCTTTTTTCCGCCCACCTTCCCCGCTAACAAGGCCCCGCATGGCCCGCCTCGTGTTCGACATCGAAACCTCCGCCCTGCCCCTCGAGACCTTCGACGAGGTCCAGCAGGAGTATCTCTTCCGCGAGGCCGAACGGCTGCCGACCGAAGAGGAGCGCGCAAAGCGTCGTGCGGAAATCTCGCAGCAGTTCAATCTCTGGCCATTCACCGCGCAGGTGGTCTGCATCGCCATGGTCAACGCGGACAGCGGCAAGGGCCGGGTGCTGTATCAGGCGGATGACTTCGAGGAGGAAGAGAGCGGCGACGAGGCCGCGGTCGAATTCGCGCCGCAGATGGACGAGGCCGAACTGCTCACCGCGTTCTGGGATGCCGCCCAGCGCTACGACACGGTGGTCACGTTCAACGGCCGGGGCTTCGATGTGCCGTTTCTTTACCTGCGTTCCGCCCTGCTCAACGTGCCCATCACCCGCAAGGACTGGCTTGGCTACCGCTACCAGACCGATCCCCACTGTGATCTCGCCGAGCAGTTCACGTTCTACAACGTCAGCGGTCGCGACGGGGCTGCGCGAAAGTTCAACCTCGATTTCTACTGCAAGGCCTTTGGCATCCCTTCACCCAAGGCGATGGGCGTCACTGGCCTCGACGTGAACGACCTCCTCGCCGAAGGCCGCTACCGCGAGATCGCCGAATACTGCCTGCGCGACGTGCACGCCACCGTCGAACTCTACCGTGTGTGGCGCGACCGCCTCGCCGGAATCAAGTGAAGGTGTGCTTCCTTCCCGGGCGACCAACGCGGCACGGCGCGCAGTTGGTCCGGTCACAACCCTGACTGGACGCAACCAGGGCGGCCCGAAGGCCGCCCCGATGCCTGTCATTCCGGTCACTCGCGGAACGCGCGGAAATACCCGCCGCTGTCCGCGGCAGCGGCCGGCACGCCTTCGATCCGCTCATCGGCGGTCAGCGTCTGCACCGGCGTCCAGACCGCGCCGGTTCCCAACACCGGGGAATGCTCGACCCGATAGGACAAGCCCGGCCGGCCGAAGAGCCGGAGCGGCGTGTCAGGGTCGCCCGTGAATTCGAGGACCGCATCCTCGTTCACCACAATGACCCGGCCCGGAGCCGAGGCCGTGCGGGTGATGAAGCGCTCGCCCGCCGTGCCCGTCAGTTCGCTGAAGGCCAGCGACACGTTCCCCGACGGAGCATCCGCCGGCGCCGAGAACGCCACGTCGGCGAGCGGACGGCTGGCGGAAAGCGCCCCGCCGGTCAGGGTGATCCGCATCTCCGCATCGCCATTCGGCCGCGGGATCAGCTGCACGCCGGTCACGTCCGGGGCGAGGTTTGCCAACGACAGCTCGCCCAAACGCGACGCGTCGCCGCTCAGCACGAACTCGAGGCTGTCGAGGTCGGGCCCGGCCGCAAGCGTCAGCGGAACGGCGGCACCTTCGCCCACCAGCAGATTGGTGCGCCCCGCGGTCACGGCCAGCTCCGCCGCGGTGTCGCGAACGTAGAGCGTGAAGGTCCGCTGCACGCCACGCGCCGGTTCCCCGCCATCGACCACGGTCACCGTGATCTGGTTGGTGCTCGGGCCCTGATTCGCCCGCGGACGCCAACTGAACCGGCCCGTGGACGGGTCCACGGAGACGCCGGTCGGCGCGCCGGCGGCAAGGCCGTAGGTCAGGCTCTGGAGCGGAAGGTCGGCGTCGCTGCCCTCCAACTGCACTATGAACAGGTTGTTCTCGCTGATGACCGCATCCGGCACCGCCGCCAGTTCGGGTGCGGCGTTGAGTTCGCGGACGATCATGCGGAATTCGTTGGTCGCACTCAGCGCCGGCGTGCCGCTGTCCGTGACCCGGATGCGGACGACATTGGTGGACGGTCCGTCATTCTCGCTGGTCGGCCAGGTCACCAAGCCGGTGGTCGGATTCACGATCACACCCGCCGGACCGGAAACGAGGGCGAACGAAAGCGCGTCCCCGTCGGGATCCACCGCCGTCGCGGGCGCATTGGCCGCGTTGCCTTCATCCACCGTCACGTCGCCATACGCGAGCGTCGGAGCGCCGTTGACCACGCTGACGACCGTCTCTGCATCGGCGGTCGCGGGCGTCGCCTCGGTGTTGCCGGCCGCATCGGTGGCCACGGAGTAGAAGCGGTAGCGGCGGCCGGCGGCGCCAGTGAAGACGGTGCCAGTCAGCGGCGAGCGTTCCAGCAGCCGCACGTAGGGACCATCATCGGTGGCCACGAAGACATCGAAGCCGGCCACGGTGCCGCGGTCGTCGGCTCCATTCCATGTCAGCGAAATGGTGCTGCCGCTGGCCGCTGGCAACGCGGCCACGGCACTCGTCGGAGCCGTTGTGTCCGGCGGCAGCACGGTCTCTTCGTCATAGACGAGCGTGTAGGAGCCGGTGCTGTTGTAGTCGAGGATGTGGACCAGGTTGGTCACGATCGGCCGCTGGTCGCCGCCGCGGAAAATGCGGTCAGTCGTCCAGGCATTGGTGCCGAAGGCGATCTCCGAACCGTCTCCGCGTAGCACCTGTTTCAGCGTGAACGCCTCCGCACCCGCGGGATCGGGCACCCGGAGATAACTCCAGCCGGCGCCGAGCGACGCGGTCAAGGTGACCCGTTTGTTGGCCGCCGACAGCGCACCGCCGACACCGGCGTTGGTGTGGGAGCTCACTTCCTGGATCCGGCCATCGCTCAGATAGAGGGCCCAGGGAAGACGTTGCGGATCCCCGCTGGAACTCACGAGAAAGTCCGGCCGGGAGTCATCAAAGGCCCGGTCGGCGTTCACGATCCGGACCAGTTCATGGATCTCCACACCACGCACCAACGAAAGGCGCCTGTTGCCGAGCGCATCCAGGTGCTCGAAGCTTGCCTTGTAGTCGGTGAAACTGCCCTGCAATGACGACGTGAACAGCCAGCGGGCGATGCGGTTGGTGCCGGCGCCGATCTCGCCGAAGTCCACATCCAGCGACGGCGAAAGCTCCTGGTTTTCCAACTGGGTGCCGACGGTCTTGAAGGCGATCAGCAGGCCCTTCTCGTTCTCCACGATCTGCGGCTGGCCGGACTGCAGCTTCAGGTTTTTTGCCGCCCCATAGCCGTCATTCACGATCTGCACGGCCAGCGAATACGGCAGGCTCGGCTCCACTTCCGGCGTGAACGGGTCATCGCCGAACACGTCGCGCTGGTGGAAGTAGCGCACGAGAAGTTCCGGCTGCGGATAGACCTGAATCGGCGCCGGGGCGAGCGGGATGGTCAGATCCGCGCCATCCTGCGAATAACTGAGCGTGCCGCCTACGAGGAAGAGCGCGACCCCGTTGGTCGGGGCGGCATCGAGCGTCGGAATCAGGATCCAGCTCGCGCTGCCGATGGTCTTGGGCTGGATGATGCCGGTGCCATTCACCGCCGACAGGCCACCCAAAACGGGTTCGCGAATGCCGAACTGCGCCGTGGCCGAGGAACCGTCCTCGGCCGTGATGTTGAGCGTCACGAGGATGTTCTCGATGGGCGACGTGGTGTCGTTGTCTATTTCCAGCAGCGCATTGAAGGCGTCGCGGGTTAGCACGGCCTTCTGGTCAAGCCGGAGTTTGACCTTGGCGCAGACCTCGTTCGCCGCGTCGGCCGCCCGGCGGGGCAAGCCGGCGCGGGCCGCGCGAATTCCGGCCGGTGCCGGACCGACCGAGCCTGCGGGCCGGTTCTCCTTGCACTGGAACTTGAAGCCCGGAGGCGGCTCAAACCCGATGACCGGCTGGAACTGGTCCAGGCAGTCGTAGAAGGTGGCCGGATCCTGGCAGGGATGATTGTTGGGCGCCGGCGGCCCGAGTCCGTCTGGCACCACGTCAAACACCTGGCGGTAAAGGTCCACGAGATCGCAGCCCGTTGAGTCGAAAGTGTAGGTGGCGGTCTCGCGGTTCACCACATTCGGGCCGCACAGGTAGTCCCAGATCATGCCCGCCGTGACGGAGCAGCGGCCATCCCGGAAATCGTTGCGGACAATCTGGCCGTTCGCGCCCGCCCGGACGCGCCGGATGGTCACCGGGACGGTGATGCTGGCGTTGGCTTCCAGCCGGCCGATCTCGTTGATCAGCGGAATCCACTCGATGTTTCCGCCGGTTTTGGCCGGCAACGCGACGTTGTTCGCCGCGATGAGACCGTGGTTGCGGATGGTGTAGTTGACCTGGAATTCGTCCTCGGGCCGCCCCGCGATGTCGAGCGTGGCGGGCTCGATGGTCACGACCGGGATCGGCACCTGGGTCTCGAAGGTGCTTTCCACGGTGAACGCATAGCGGTCCTCCACGCTCGTCGGCGTCACGGTGAAGCTGTAACGCACGGTCTCGCGCGGCAGGAAGGCCACCACGTTGGTTATGCCGCCGGCGGGCACAAAGGCCGTCTGCCGGAACGGCCCGTGTTTGTCGGCCTGCACGCTGACGATGTATTGCGCCTCGGTGATGTTGGTGAAGCGCGCGGTGCCGTCCGCGCCCGTGACGTTGGTGCTCACGTTCACGCCGCTCAGGGCATCGGTCAGCACGACCAGCGCATTGGTGACACGGGGTCCGCCGGCGGCGAAGTAGGTGTATTCGTCCTCGGCGGTCAGGACGAGGCTGCCGCGGTTGTCGGAAATCGCGCGGAACTCGAACGGCACCGTGAGCGCCGTATTGCCGCCACTGAGCACCAGGCTGCCGGGATAATCGCCCAGCGCGAGATCGGCGGGCGGCGTCAGGAGCAGCGACACCGTGGTTCGCGCCCCCGGAGCGAGCGGTGCCAGCCGGGCCGGCGTGGCCAGGCCCAGCCAGGGCAACGGCGGCAACAGCACCTCCATCGGTCCGGTAGCCAGGCCGCCGCTGTTGGCGACCTCGAAGCTCACGATGGTCTGCGTCCCGCGCAGCATCGCGGAACCGAGCCGGGCCGGAGTCGTGGCCAGGGCCGGCCGCAGGAATTCCTGCCGGACGGTGAACACCTCCACGTCGCTGGCGCCCTCGGCGCTGGTCACCCGCAGGCGCACGCCGCTCTGCACCACACTGCGGTTCACCGGGGTGACCGCGTAGTTGACGACGATCTCGGCGTCGCCGCCGAGGCGGTTGGTCTCGAGGCTCGCCACGACGTTGAGGCTCGGGTCGAACTCGACCACTTCCAGCACAAGACCGGTCAGCGCCACATCGCTGAGATTCCGAATCCGGGTGGTGCCATTCAGGGTGGAACCTTCGGTTCCGGTCACGAAGCCCGGACTCACCAGATCCAGACCGAGCAGGGAGAACTCGTCCTGCACCGCGGGCATCGGCAGGCCCGGATAGGCCGCCGCAATCTGGAACCGGCCGGCTTCCCGCGGCAACGGCTGGAACGTCGTCGTGAAATCACCGTTCGCATCGGTCACGACTTCCAACCGCCGTTCCGTGCCGCGCACGCGCACATGCACGGTGACGTGCTCATTCGGCGCCCGGCCGCCGTCGCCGCGCGTGGCAAAGCCGCGCAGCGCCACCGCCGTGCCGGCCAGCGCGGTCGTCACCTCAGCGCTGACCGTCGCCGCGTAGGCCGGCGACGTGGTGAAACTGCTGGCCGAAACCAGGGTGTTGTTGTTCTCCAGCGCTTCAGCCTGGGCATTCGTGGCGTCCGCCTGGACCACCACGAAGAAAGTCCCCGGCGTCTCCGGCAGCCGGATGTTCACCGTCTGACTGATGGTCTGGCCGACCGGCAGCGGCCCGTCGAACACCGCCTGCGCCACCAACGTGTCGCTGCCGGCGAGGTTGTCCGAAGACAGGAACACCCGCTGCGTCACCGGCACGGTGGCGTCGCGGAGGCCGCGGTTTTCGAGGCGGAACGTGATGGCGAGATTGCCATCGGTCACGCCCGTCGCCGGGAAGGTGACGGAGCCCACGATCAGATCCGCGAGGTCCGCGTCACTGACCACCACGGTATCGCTGCCGGGAGTGAAGCCGGCCGCACTGGCGGTGACCGTCACGGTCTGGTTGCCGTCCGTTTCGCCGTCGTTGAGGGAATTGATCGGGAACGACACCGCGAGTTCACCGGCCGGAAGCGTGACCGTGGCCGGCACGGTCGCTTCCGTCGGGTCGCTGGAAACAAGGCTGACGACGAGCGCCTCGGCCGTGTCCGTGTTGCGGCTCACCGTGGCCGTGGTGGCCGGCGTGCGGCCTTCGCCCACGAGGTCGGCGACGATACGGAGGGTAAGCGTGGCGCCGTCATTGTCGGTGACCGCGAGCAAGGCCGGGGCGATCTCGTAAAGCACCTGGCCGGTGAAGGCATCGAGCACGAAGCCGCCCAGGGCGACATTGCGCGTGCCGTCCACCGTGGCGTTGTCCACGGCGGCGACCGGGAAACTGACGGAGGCTTGGTTGGCAGGAATGGTCACGCTGGCCGGCACCCGGGCCGCCCCGGTGTTGCCGCTGTTCAGCCCCACGGTCAACGCCCGCGGGGAAACCGGCGTGCGGGTCACCGTGGCACTGGTCGCATTGGGACCGGCGCCTTCGCTGACGGTGCTCGCCGCCAGCGTGAGTGCCACCGCCGGCCGGTCATTGTCCTCGACGGTGACGGAAGCCGAAGCGTCGCGGAAGCCGGCGCTGCGGGCCGTCAGCACGTAGGTGTTGGTCCGCTCGACGAAGGCGTCGTCCACCGCCGTGGCCTCGAAGGTCACGGTAGCGGCGTTCGCCGGGATCACGAGCGTGCCCGGGACGGTAAACTGGTCGTCCGCCGAGCTCGTGAGCTGCACGATGAGCGGATTGGCCCCGGCCGGCCGGCGGCCCAGGGTGACCTGCACGGTCTGGCCTTCGGTCAGGCGGGTGCCGGCCAGGCTCAGGCTCAGGGCCGGCGCCTCGTTGAGCACTGACAACGACGCGGCGTTATTCGCCTCCGCATCCAGGTCCGCCAGATACTCGAACACCTGCTCCTCCGGGTCGGTCGTGACCGCAATCTCGATCTGGCCGTAGGCATCGGAATTGTTGGGCAATTCAAAGGTGACGACGCGGGCCAACACCGCCGGGCTGGCCAGGCTGTCGAGCACGTTGGTCGTGAAATTCGCCAGCACGCGGCCGGTGGTCAGGTTGCGGACCGTCACCCGCTCCGCCCAGGGGGCGACGGCCGTGACCGGGGTCGCGTTGGTGGTTTGCCAGCTCAGGGCGACCGTGGAACCCGGCGACCATTCCCCGGCCGGTGTCGCGGTGAGGTGAAGCACACGCAGGTCGGGATAAGGGCGAAGCTCCACGAGAAGGTCCGCCGCCGCCGTCGTGTTGTTGGCCTCGGCCGTGCCCAACTCGTTGCCTTCGGAGACATTGTTCAGCGTGTCGGTGGTGACGCTGAGATCGGCCAGGCCTTCCGCTGCCGGCCCGTCCGGAACCTGCAGGGTGACCGTGCGGGTGCGACTGGCTCCGGCCGCCAGCGGCCCGTTCGCCGCGAAGTCATCGAAGGCCAGGCGCGTGTCGAGCAGCAAACCGGAGGCCCGGTGGCGGAGCGTCACCCGGTCCGTGAACGAGCGGGTCACGGGGGCGTTGCCGGCATTGCGGACAGTCCACTGGACCTGGAGGCTGCCGCCGGTCGTGACGTCCGTGGCGGGATTGCTCGTTACCGCAGTCACCACTAGGTCGGGTGCTGTGTTCTCTTCAAAGATGGGCACTTCGGGCTGCGGCAGATTGGGCACCAGACGGAAAGACAGCGCGTTGGTCGGCGTCGTTTCGCCGGGCTCGCCGAGCAGCAGCAGCGTGTAGAGGCCGGATTGCGGCAGGGTGAAGGTATCCGCATCGCCCGTCACATAGGTGCGGAACAGGGTGGTTCCGCCCGGCGACACCAGTTGGGCCAGCGGGTTGCGGGTGCCGCCGGTGAATCCGCGGCCGTCGAAATAGAACTTCTGCCCGGCGGTGCCCGCGAACTGGCGCAGCACCGTGGCCGTGCCCGGCTCCAGGGTCACCGTGGTTTCAGCATCCGGAATCAGCGGCGCGGCGGCGGCAAAGTCGAGGAGACGGAAACTGAACGGGCCGACCCCATCGCCATTGCGGCGCAGGCGGAGCTCATACTCACCGGCCAAGGCGTCAAACCAAGGGGTTCCGGAGTAATGGTCGTTGAATGGGAGCGATTGTTCTCCGGTGGGACCATTCAGGCGCAAGATGAAGTTTCCTTCCCCGGCGAGGATGTCGAAGTGGAGGCGTTTCGCTTCCGTAAGCGAAAAGGCGTAGCGATAGGTCTGGCCGGGCGAGGTGATATCGCCCGACTTCGTTTCTCCCAGCGCCAGCGAGGCGACGGTATCCGTGACCGGCAGCAGTTCGAGCGTGAACGCCCCGCTTGCCTCCGGCTCGTCCGCACTGGAGATCACGGTGAAAACATGCCGGCCGGATTCGGCCAAGGTAAACGTGTCCACCTGACCGCCCAGTCCGACGTTCAGCACCACGTCGCCGGACGGCGCGTGCAGTGTGACCACCGGCGAACGCTGCCAGCCGGCACCGCGGGCGGTGCGGAGGAAATACCGTTCGCCGGCCGTGCCGTTGAAGGCCGCCATCGCCGTGGCGCTGGCCGGCGTGGCGGATCCCTCAAACGGAGTTCCCGGCGTGAGGCTCTGAGCCGCCGCCAGGTCCAGCCAGCGGAACGAATACGCCGGCTGCAGATCCCGCGACGCGAAGAAGCTCAGCTGGTAATCCCCCGCCCGCAGGCGCAACGACCGGGACTGTGGCCCGAGGTAATAGTCAGAGGCCAAAAACGCGCGGTTCTGAAACACGGAACCGTCCGGACCCACGAGGTCGAAACGGAGATTGTCATCGTAGCTCAGGGCGTCGAATTGGAGCGTTGTGTCCGCCGCGAGGGTGAAGCGGTGGTGGCGGGTCTGGCCCGGACTCGCGATCTGGCCGTTGACCACCGTCCCAACCGTGATGGTGTTCGTCGGGCTGGCGACGGAGTTGAAGCGGAAGCCAAAGGTTCCTCCCGCCCCCGCATCAATGCCGGCCGGC
>CAIWAH010000336.1 GCA_903910585.1 uncultured Verrucomicrobiota bacterium | reverse complement strand
CATGGCTTCAGCGGGCTGTGGTTGGCTTTTCGGTCGGGCCGCTCCGCGCCCGGCGCGGCGGCCACACCCCCTACTAAGGTGACCCGCCCGGAAGGTGACAACATGGCCGGCGACCGGTTTTCCCCGGCACCGCCCGGCGCCGGGGAAACGTCACGGGGCAACCGGGCGGACGCGGTAAAATCCGGCCGCTTCGGCAGCGGGCAGGGGAACGTCGATGGGAACCTCGCCCTGTTCGAGGACGATCCGGCGGACCAACACCCAGGCGGAAAAGTCCGTGGTCCGTTCCAGCTGGTAGGCCGTGCCCGGTTCCCCCCGGAGCACAAAGCCCAGCGTGGCGCCCGCCGGATCCACCCGCACTCCGGCCAGTTCCGGCCCCGCCAACACCGCCGGTCGCACCACCACCCGGAACTGGCTGCTCACCGAGGCGATTCCGTCTGACACGGAAACGGCCACGGCGTTGGTGGTTCCGGCCGTTCCCGCGGCCGCCACCCAGCCGAACACCCCGTTGGTCACCCCGGCGCCGTTCGGTCCGCTGACCAGCGTGAACACCAGCGGCTGCGCCGGCTCGTCCGCATCGCTGCCCGCCAGGGTCAGGCTCAGGAGGCTGCCCTCGGTCACCGTCTGGTCCGCCACCGCCGCCAGTTCCGGCGGACGGTTCACCTCGGACACGAGGACCGTGAAGGCGTTGGTCACGCTGGCCACCCCGTCGCTCACCGCCACGCGGATCACGTTCGTCGAGGGACCCTGTGCTTCGGTGGGCACCCACCCGAACACCCCGTTGGTCACCCCGGCGCTAGCCGGCCCGCTGACCAGCGTGAACACCAGTGGCTGCGCCGGCTCGTCCGCATCGCTGCCCGTCAGGGTCAGGCTCAGGAGGCTGCCCTCGGTCACCGTCTGGTCCGCCACCGCCGCCAGTTCCGGCGGGCGGTTCACCTCGGTCACGAGGACCGTGAAGGTGTTGGTCACGCTCGCCACCCCGTCGCTCACCGCCACGCGGATCACGTTCGTCGAGGGGCCCTGCGCTTCGGTGGGCACCCACCCGAACACCCCGTTGGTCACCCCGGCGCCGGCCGGTCCGCTGACCAGCGTGAACTCCGGAAGCCGCCCCCCGGGGGCGCTTGCCGTCAGCGTCTGGGTGTAGAGCGCCAGTTCAGGGACCGTTGCATCTTCCAGCCCGGCGAATAGCAGCGTCTCCGACTTCCAGGTTAGGCTGCATGCCCCTGCTGCTCCCTGCTTGCCGTCCACCACCACCAAATAGTCCACCCCCGGCACGGCTGTGAATCTGACCCGGCTGTTGCGCAGGCCCGGCAGCACGTCGTCGTTGCAGGCGACGAGCCTCAGGTCGGAGCGGTTGGTGAACACCGCCAGCATGGAATCGAAGGCGGTGTTGGTCGTCGCCATCACCACTTCGCCGGCCGACTGAAACCGGAACCTGAACCAGCGCGAGGCCCCGCCGACACCGCCACACAGGATCGGCTCATTCGTGCGGGCAAACGAGCCCAAGGTGTTGAAGGCGAGCGAACCCGCACTGACGCTGGTGAAGCTCTGCCGCCGCGGCTGCCCCGCCCGCACCAAGCCCACCCCAGCTCCCGCATCATCCGCGAATAGATCCTCCAGCTTGTCTGCCGACAGGGTCACGGGGCCAGCGGCCTCCGTCACCTCCACCAGCGCGTCGCGGCTTTCCGCGGACAGACCGTTGGGGGCCGTCACGCGCAGCCGGTAGGTGCCCGCCTGTTCTGCCGTCACCGCGCTCAACTGGAGCGTGGCCGTGGTGGCACCGGGGAGCGGCTGTCCGTTCAGGAACCACTGCAACGTCGAGTTTGCCGGCGTGACCGCGGCGGTCAGGGTCACGTTTTCGCCGGCCACCGCCACCCGGCTTTCGGGCTGGGTGTCAAAGACCGGCAACTGGTTCGCCGTCGGCAACAGCTCCCACGCCAGCACGATGTCGCCGCCTTCGGCCGCGAAGCCGTCCACCGCGATCTGGTAGTCCGTTCCGGCCACCGCGTTGAACCGCAGTTCGCTGGTCAGGAAGCCGCCCCGGTCCTCGTCGCTGGCAACCTCCGTGAGCCCGGTCACGGTGGTGCCGCGATAAACGGCCAGCAGCGTGTCGATGGCGCTGCCGGTCGTCCGGAACGTCGCCACACCCGTGGCGGGTGCCCGCCAGGTGAGCCATAGCGACTTGCCGCCGACCTTGCCGGCGTGCCGCGGTTCCCCGGCTTCGCGCGTGGCGGCCACGTTTTGCACCGTGCCCGAGAAGCTACCCTCAGTGAACACCGTCCGGTCGGCGAAGCGGTCCGCCAGCGAGGCCTGGACGGAAAACGACCGGACCTGCGGGTCAAACTGCCCCAGGGCATCCTCCGCCACCACGGCCACATGGTAGATGTTGCCGCCAACCAGGCCGGTGAGCGTGTGCCGCTGCGTGCCGTTGGCCACGAAGGCGACCGGCTCCATCCCGGCGACGTTGTCGAAGAAACTCGTCGCGACATAGATGCGGTAGCGCACCACGTCCCGCTGGGCGACCTCGTTGTAGCTGCTCCAGTCAATGTCCAGCGCTTCCGAGGTGGAGGAGGTGTTCGCCAGAAACCCGCTGTGCAGGCCGGTCACCGGTGCCGGCACCGCGGTGTCCGGCACCACGATGCTGTATTCCCGCGACACCACCTCGCGATACGGCGACGCCGGCTCGCCGCCGACGAACAGGGACACTTCGCGCGAAACGACCTCCTGCGAAATGACGTAGTGCCCGGCGTAGTTCACCGCTGGATTGGCATTCCCCAGCCCATCCACCGGCACCACGGCGAAGAAATGATCCCGGAACTCCGGCAGGCCGGTGAGTGTGATCGAGCGGGCCTCGCCGCCGGCCGACGCATACGGCGTCATGCCCGCCACGTTGACCATGGCCCGGTCGGAGAAATAGATGTCGAAGCCAGCCACGTCGCGTTCCGCCCACTGGTTGTAGGCGCTCCAGTCCAGGGTCACCTCCGCACCCGACGGTGAACCGGACGTGGCGACCTTCGCGATGACCGACGGCGGCTCCGGTGTTGTCACCACGAGGCTGACCTCACGAGACACCACCTCACGATACGGCGGGTTCGGTTCACTCCCGACGAACAGCGACACCTCGCGCGAGACCACTTCCGGCGAGATCACGTAGGCCCCCGCGGACGGCACGGCGGGATCGAAGTTGCCCAACGCATCCACCGCCACCACCGCGATGAAGTGATCCCGGAAGGTCGGCAGGTTCGTCAGGACTGTTCCGGTGCGTTCGCCGGGAACCGACACCCGTGGCTCCATTCCCGCGACCGAGGTGAACGGGTGGTCGGCCAGGTAAACGTCGAACCGCGCGACATCGCCCACGGCCCACTGATTGTAGGCCGACCAGTCGAGTTCCACCCGGTCACCCGCCACGGAGGGCCGCACGATAATGGCCACGCGGGGTGGCGGCTCCGGCGTCACCACCGCCAGGCTGACCTCGCGGGAAACGACCTCATGATATGGATCGGCCGGACCGTTCAGGATGAACAGCGACACTTCGCGCGAGACGACGTCCTTGATCTCCGGCGTCTGCACGCCACCCACGTGGATCGAATACTCCCGTGAGACGAGCTCCTTGATCAGCACCGGAGTCTGGGCGCAGGCCGTCACCATGCCCCAAAGCCCGACCACCCCGGCCACGAGGGCGCGGAGGCGATGTTGGGCGTAGGCGTTCATGGCAGGAGGACGGGTAGGAGCCGACGTGAGGAGGCTCTGATTAAACTTCGAAGCTGTGGGATCGAGAGACTCGTGACCTCGTCTCCTACAATTGCGGTGGCTACGGGCGGATGACGCGGGCCTGCACGGCGGAGTAACCGACGTTCACGGGGAGATCCGCCTTCCAGCGGATGACCAGCGGGTCGTTGCTCACGATGCTGTCCACGGTGGCCACCACCTCGGTGAAGTTGCCATTGGAACGCGGCGTGCCGCGAACCTTCACCTGCGACGCCTGCTCCACGTTCTTAGTCTCGACGAGGACCTGAGTGGATGCCGTGATCGGAAGCGCCACGTCGGCCCCGAAAGTGCCGAACTCAGCGCGAGGATGAGTCGGCATATTGGCAGCCCCTATTGAAAGCACACGGACCTCCGGCGCGCCGGCTGGGGGCCACAAGACCGCTGCCGCGCCGGCCGTTAAGCCAATCACGCTGGGGTCAGGAACAACGGTTACCGTGTTGGTATTTGAGACCCGCTCGATCCGCACACGTCCAACAGTGGTTGGAGTCTTGAAGATTTTTGGGGTTGTTGCGTGGACTCGACCGGTCCCCGTCAAGGTGCTTGCTATCAGGCGAATCGCTCCGCCACTTCCGCCGCCCGCAGATGCTCCCGCGAAATAAAATCCACTAGCATCTTCACCATCGGTATCGCCGCCGTTAGCCCTCAGCTCACCATTGATTCTTAGTTCCTGTTCCGCGGCAATCAACATGGCCCCGCCACCTGCCCCACCACCATTTTTCGAACTATAGCCGCCTCCGCCTGAGCCCCCCATCAACGGGATGATGGATGGATTGCCGACAAATGAACCGCCGTCTGCCCGTGTTCCCATTCCACCGCCCGACCAGCCTACGGGGTAAAGTCGCCCGCCACCGGGCCCAAAACCCGCTGACGGACCCACGCCTTGAAATGCCCCGGTGCCACCGCGAAATCCTCCAGGCCCTGGCTCCGAAAGGAGCGGGGCTGGCTGGGCCGGTTGTCCATCCAAACTCACCGCACCATCTACCGTCACATTTCCGCTGACCAGCCACACCACCGGTGCTCGGCTCGCGTGATTCTTGAAGGTCACGGTCGCGCCGGCCGCGATGTTCACCTCGGTATATTTGAACACCACGGCCCATTTCGCCGGGTCATACACGCCCTTGCCGGCGTTGGCCGTATTGGTGGAGTCCCACACGCCGGTGACCGCCTGCGACAGGTCAATCACCGTATTGGCCGTGAGGTTGAGCGCCCCGTCGGTGCCATTCGCCCCGGGAACGATGATGGCGGCCCGGACCGCGCCGGCCAACGCCAGCGCCCCGAGCGCCGTCAGGAGGT
>CAIWAH010000335.1 GCA_903910585.1 uncultured Verrucomicrobiota bacterium | reverse complement strand
TGTTGGCGCCGACGGCCATCATCACGTCCTGCAGCGAGACGCCCAGAGCGCGCATCCGCGTGGAGCTGACCTCGATCTGGTATTGCCGGACGAACCCACCGACCGCCCCAACCTCCGCCACGCCGCCGACGCTCTGGAGCTGGTAGCGCACGAAGAAGTCCTGCAACGCGCGCAACTGGCCGAGGTCGTAGCCCTGGCCGCTGGGCGCCTTCGTGGGGTCCACGTCGAGGTAGTATTGGTAAATCCAGCCGAGGCCCGTGGCGTCAGGGCCTAGCTGCGGGATGACGCCCGCCGGCATCTGGCTGGTAAGCAGGTTGAGCCGCTCCAGCACGCGCGAGCGGGCGAAGTAGTTGTCCACCTCGTCCCCAAAGATCACCGTGACCAGCGAGAAGCCGAACATCGAGGTGGCGCGCACCGTCTTCACGCCGGCCAAGCCCTGGAGGTTCACGGACAGCGGATAGGTGACCTGGTCCTCAACCTCCTGCGGCGAGCGCCCCATCCAGTCGGCGAAGACGATGACCTGGTTTTCGCTGAGGTCGGGAATGGCATCCACCGGCGTGCGGTAAACGGACTTCACGCCCCACGCGACGAGGAGCAGCGAACCGCACAGCACGAGGAAGCGGTTCTTCAGGGACCATTCGATGAACCTGGTGATCATGGCTTCACCTCCGTGCCGCAATCGAGCATCTCGGCGCCGAAGTAGGGATTCCGCACTGCCGGCGAGAACTGCAGCCATTCGGCCCGCGGCGGCGCGCCGGGGAAGGACCGCTTCGTCATCGGGCACTGGAAGATCCGCAGGTCCGGCAGGCCGGCGGCGCCGCGCGCGCGTTTGGCCAAGGCCACGGTCTCGGTGCTGAGGCGATGGAACGCCGCGCGCGCTCCGGCCAGATCGGCGGCGGTTTCCACGTGGGAGGTCGCGGCGAGCCGGTTCACGGATTCGGTCCACTCCGCGGCGTCCTTCAGCGCTGCGGCGAGCTGCGGCTGCGCGGCATGAATCTGCGGGGCCAGCGTGTTGAACGTCGCCAGATCATCGGCCGCCAACGCGTCGCGCAGGCGGTCCGTGAGCCGGAGAAATTCCAGCAGTGCAGCCTGCTGTCCGGAGGTGAGGGGTGTGCCTGGGGCCGCCGGCGAACTCGCCGGTGCCGGTGGCGCGACGGCGGCGTGCAACTGCGCCTGCGAATCCAGCAGCAGGTTCCCGCTGGTGACCACGGATTCGCCCTCGCTCACGCCGGACACGACTTCCCAGACCTCGTCACCCGCCCGCCCGAGTGTTACCGCGCGCTGTTCGTAGGCGCCGTTGCCGCGTTCCACATAGACGACCGCCTGCGCACCCGGCGACAGCACCGCCGAGCGCGGGACGGTCAGCACCGGCTCCGTCGCCACGCGGACTTGGCCGTCGGCGAAGACGCGGTGGCGGATCAGGCGACGCGCCGGGCCGGCCTCCTCCACCAGCGGATTTGGCAGCTCGACGCGGACCTTCGCGCTGCGGGTGTCCTCGCGGAGATTGGGGTCAATGAAGGCGATGGCGTTCGTGAAGCGCCGGCCGGGCAGGGACGGCGTGGTGACTTCCACCGGCTGGCCCACCCGCAGCCATTCGAGGTCGCGTTCGTAGGCATCGAACACGAACCACATGGAGCTGAAGTCCGCGAGTTCGAAGAGCTTGTCGCCCTCCTTCACGTATTGGCCTTCGTAAATGTCCTTGGCGACGACCGTGCCGGTCATGGGCGCGAGCAGTTCCACGGTCAGGTTGGTGGGATTGAAGTTCACGGGCAGTTCGCGGATCTGGGTGTCGCTCAGGCCCATCTGGCGCAGGCGCAGCGCGGCGCCTTCGGCCAGGTTCCCGCCCGGCGCCCGGTGGGCGGCGAGATATTCCCGGACGGCCGTGAGCAGCATCGGGCTGTAGAACGTCGCCAGGGGCTGCCCGGCGGTGACCTCGGCGCCGAGCTGGTTCACGAACAGGCGCTCGATGCGGCCGTCCACGTAGGCGGACAGGAAGCGGTGCCGCTGGTCGTTGTCGTCAATGGAACCCGCGACCCGGAGCGTGCGGGTGAGCGCCGCGCGGCGAACCGGACTGGTGCCGACCTGGACGACCGTCAGCTGGTTCGTGCTGAGCGTGACGAGGCCGGATTCCGTGGCGAAGCCGGCATCGCCCTCATACACGGGCGTCAGGTCCATGCCGCAGATGGTGCACTTGCCGGGCTGGTCCGACTTGATCCACGGATGCATCGGCGACTGGTAGAATTTCACCCGCCGTTCGCCGGTGATCGGCGTGGAACGGGCCTCCGCGGGACCGAAGGACTGGCGGGCAAACCAGCCGGCGGCCAGCGCGGCGAGGATGAGCAGAAGGGTGGCAACGGGTTTCATCGGAAGTTCGGGTCAGGGTTGGGCGGCGTTTTTGCGGGCCAGCATTTCCAGGGCTTCGAGGTCCCCAAGCCCGCAGCAGAGGACCAGTTCGCTCATGGCCGACCATTGTTCGGCGACGGCCCG
>CAIWAH010000334.1 GCA_903910585.1 uncultured Verrucomicrobiota bacterium | reverse complement strand
GATTTCCCGGGCGGAACGAACCCAGGACATGTCGTCGTCGTTCCGATTTGGGCTGGCCCGGGAGTTCTTCCAAGGATTCACCAACGAAGCCCGGTGCAATCTGCATTTGGAGCTGCTTTATGGAGGCGAACCCCATCACGTGGTGGAATGCCTGTTCAAGGCTTTCGCGAAGGCGGTAGATTTTGCCTGCCAACGGGATCCGCGGATTGCCGGGCAGGTCCCCAGTTCCAAGGGAAAGCTCTGACCATCAATGGGCAAGGCGGCCACCAAGGGAAGGGACAAGAACGGGGCGATTCCGGAAGGGAGTCCGCTGGCGTCACGTTCAAGTCACGATGGCCTGAATAAGCCCGAGGCTGGCCCGTCGATTCACACGTCGTTGAAACACGATTACACCTCCGCACCGGATGAAGCGCTGGTCAAGTGGTCGCAGGGCGGGGACACCGAAGCCTTCGAGCAGCTGGTGTTCCGTCATCGGGACAAGATTTATGCCCGGGCGATGATCATGATGCGAAACGAGGAGGAGGCGTTGGATCTTTCGCAGGAAGCATGGGTCAAGGCATGGCAGCGGCTGCATCAGTTTCAGGGAGAATCGTCCTTTGCCACTTGGATGACGCGGATCGTCATCAACCTGTGTCTGGATCAAATCCGCCGGCAGAAGAAGATTCGGGCGGAGTCGATTGAACAGTTGGACGAAGAGGCAGGTGGCGTCGAGCGGCAGATGCCGGTTGAGCACACGAATCCGACCGAGGGCTTGGAAAAGGATGAGCTTCGCAAACGCATTGATGAGGCGATGGGCAAGCTCACGGAATCGCACCGGACCGTGCTCGTCCTGCACGAATTTCAGGGACTGGAATACAAGGAGATTGCCAAAAAAGTGGGCATTTCCATTGGCACGGTGATGTCCCGGCTCTTTTATGCCCGACGCCGGATGGCGTCCCTGCTGCGGGGATTGCAGCGCGAACGGACCGAAGAATGACCCAAACGAACATGAAACTGGAACAAGCTCTGGAGGTTCAGGCATTGCTGGACGGACAGCTGGAGGCTGGCCGCAAAGCCGAAGTGGAACGACTCGTTCAGGATGACGCCGGGGCGGCCGCGCTGGTGGCCGAACTCCAATCGGTCAGCCACGCTCTGCGAACCCATGAGTCACCCTTGGCGGTTCCGGATAGCCGCGAGTTTTACTGGTCACAAATTCAGAGGCGAATCGCCGCGGAAGAGGTCGTGCGCGACCGGAGCCGCAGCTCGGGGTCGATTCTCGGCTGGATCCGGTGGCTCGCCCCGGCCTTGGGCGTAGCGGCCGTGGCGGCAATTCTAGCCATGCGAGGCGGTTCACCGACGACTTTGGCTGACTCTTCGGTCATGACGTTCCGGTCGGATGCCGACGCCATCACCATTCACTGGCTCAACTGATCGACGCAACGTGAACGAATCCCGAATCCAACGGTCGCAACTAGCTATGACACAACGCGTTGGTCTTCTCGCCCGCATCCTGGCGGCCGTGGCATCGTGCTTTCTGGCTTGGGGTGCCAGTGCCGGCGAGGTCGTCGTCCGGACCCAATTGGTTTGGGGCACCGACGGAGCGAGGCCGGCCGGCAAGGACTACCGGGAGCTCAACTCGGACATGCGGACCAAGTTGATCAACAATCTCCGGTGGAAAAACTACTTCGTGGTGAAGTCCCACGAAGCGCCAGTGACCAAAGATCCCTGCCGATTCTCGCTCAGTGAGCGGTGCAGCGTGGGACTACGGCCGGATGGCAAAGGCTTGGTCGAGGTCCAGATATTCAACCCGATGGCCGCCAAGCCAACGGAGCCGGTTTTCACCGAAACCGTATCGCTGGATTCGCTGAAGAAGGGGCATGGTGTGGTGATCGGTTCGAACTCGAAAGATCGCTGGGATGACGCCTGGTTGGTTATCGTTACCGCCGGAGATTGACGCTACTAATTAGGGTTTTCTGACGCGACTCCCCAATCCCTTGGGGAGTTGTTTCGTTTGGGGGGACTTTGCTGTTGTGCGTCCGGGGCTGCTTGGTAGCCTTTCGCCCGTCAATCTCCGGGGCAGCAACACCCCACTCCGAACCATGGCTGATTCCGCATCTGGATCGAATTACGACGCCTCAAAACTGGGCAAACTCGAGGGCTTGGAAGCCGTCCGAAAGAAGCCCGGCATGTATATCGGCGGCACCGACGAGCGGGCGCTGCACCATTGCGTCTCCGAGGTGCTCGACAATTCGGTCGACGAACATCTTGCCAGCCACTGTGACAGGATTGAGGTGACCATCCACGTGGACGGGTCGATCAGCATTCGCGACAACGGCCGCGGCATCCCGGTGGACATCCATCCCCAATACAAGATCCCCGGGGTCGAGATGGTGCTCACGACGTTGCACTCTGGCGGCAAATACGGTCAGGGCGGCTACAAATTCTCCGGCGGCACCCATGGTGTGGGTGCCAAATGTGTGAACGCCGTCTCCGAATGGTTCGAGGTCGAGGTGAGCCGGGATGGCAAGGTCCACCACATGGAGTTCGAGCGGGGCAAGACGATGAAGAAGCTCGAAGTCATTGGCAAAGCCAAGGGCACCGGAACGCTCATCACCTTCAAGCCGGACCCGGAAATCTTCCGGGAGACAACGGAGTTCAAGGCCGACCGCATCAGCCAGCGTTTGCGCGAGCTCGCCTTCCTGAATTCCGGACTGGAGATCGTCTTCCTCGACGAACGCCAAACCGAAGCCGCACCGGAAACGTTTTACTACAAGGACGGCGTCGAGGAGTTCGTGAAGCAGCTCAACAAGAGCAAGACCGTCATCCACCCCAAACCGTTCTCGATCCGCAAGGAGTCGAAGATGGTGACGCCCGACAAGGAGGTGGAAATCCACATGGAGCTGGTCGCGCAATACAACGACTCCTACAACGACCAGGTTCTCTGCTACACGAACACAATCCACAACCCGGACGGCGGCGCGCATCTGTCCGGCTTCCGCAGCGCCCTGACCCGGGCCATCAACCAATACGCGAAGGCCAACAGCCTGCTGAAGGAAAAGGACCCGCAGATCACCGGCGACGATGTCCGCGAAGGTCTTACCGCCGTCGTGTCGGTGAAGCACAGCGATCCCAAGTTCGAATCGCAAACCAAGGTGAAGCTGATTTCGCCGGAAGTGGACAGCTTCGTTGGTTCCGCCTCCTACGAGGGTTTGATGAACTACTTCGACGACAACCCGGCCGTCGCGAAGAAGATCGTGGAGAAGGGCCTCAACGCCGCCCGCGCCCGCGAGGCCGCCCGCAAGGCCCGCGAAGCGGTTCGCAAATCCGCACTCTCCGGCGGTGGGCTACCTGGCAAGCTGGCCGACTGTTCTGACCGCGACCCGGCGAATACCGAGCTTTACATCGTCGAAGGTGATTCCGCCGGTGGCTCCGCCAAACAAGGTCGCGACCGCAAGTTTCAGGCGATCCTCCCGATTCGCGGCAAGCTGATCAACGTGGAGAAGGCGCGGCTCGACAAGGTTCTGCAGAACAACGAAATCCGCACGATGATCACCGCCATCGGCACCGGCATCGGCGGTGGCGAGGGCGAGGGCGCGTTTGACCTGACCAAACTGCGCTACCACAAGATCATCATCATGACCGACGCCGATGTGGACGGCTCCCACATCCGCACGCTGCTGCTGACGTTCTTCTATCGGCAGATGACGCAGTTGGTTCGCGACGGCTACGTGTATATTGCCCAACCGCCCCTTTACTCGATCACCCGCAAAAAGCGCACGGATTACGTGGACGACGATGCCCAGTTGAACCGCATTTTGCTCCAAAACGGCACCGAGGAGGTTCGCCTCAAGAATTTGGCCGACGGCAAGGAGGTGCCCGCCAAACAGCTCGAGGAAATCCTTGGGCTGCTGGAGACCCTCGACAAGCACGCGACCTACATCAAACGCCAGGGCGGCGACTTCGCCGACTATGTGGACAAGCGCGCTGCCGACGGCACGCTGCCGCAGCATTTGGTGAAGGTGCGCGAAGGCAACGCCGAGACCGTCCACTATTTCCTGACCAACGAGGAATTCGAGCAGTTCAAGGCGGCAAATCCCGACCTGTTCGGCGACCAGGAAGCGAAAGAGAAACTGGAGAAAGCCAAGGGGCAGAGCCGCCGTGCCAGCCACTCCGATTTGCATCTCGAATCCCGGGCCATTGCCGAGCTGCTGGGGCGGCTCGCCAAAAAGGGCCTCGCGGTCGAGCACTACGCCGCACAGGACCAGCCCCTGTTCGAGCTGATTGAAGGCGAGGGTGAGAAGGCGGTGACGTCGCCGATCTTCTCCATTCCCGAAATCCTCAGCGGGGTGAAGGCCGTCGGGAAGAAGGGCATTCAGATTTACCGCTTCAAAGGCCTAGGGGAAATGGACGCCAAGGAACTCTTCGAAACCACGATGAATCCGGCCAAGCGAAAGCTTTTGAGGATCGATCTCACCGACGCCATCGAGGCCGAGGAAATGTTCACCAAGCTCATGGGCGACGAGGTGGAGCCGCGCCGCCAATTCATCGAAGACAACGCCCTCAACGTCCGCAATCTCGACGTCTGATCCGTCGGTTCAGCCCTTTCCGTTCCCGCCATGCCCGAAAACGATTCTAACGGTCCGCAAGCCAGCGGTGGCGCCTACACCGGCAACGAGAAGATCCACAAGATCAACGTCGCCGAGGAGATCAAGGCGTCGTTCCTCGACTACTCGATGTCCGTCATCATCTCGCGCGCGTTGCCCGACGTGCGCGACGGACTCAAGCCGTCCCAGCGGCGCATCCTTTACGCGATGGAACAGCTTTCGCTGTTCCCCGGTCGCAAGCACATGAAGTGCGCCAAGATCTGCGGTGACACTTCCGGCAACTACCATCCGCACGGCGAGGCGGTCATCTATCCGACGCTCGTTCACATGGCCCAGCCGTGGGCGATGCGGGACAAGCTGATCGACGGCAAGGGCAACTTCGGTTCGGTTGAAAACGATCCGCCGGCGGCCATGCGTTACACCGAGGCCCGCCTGACGCACCTCGGTGCGGCGCTGATGACGGACATGGACAAGGACACGGTGGACTTCGTCCCGAACTACGACGAACGCCTCACCGAGCCCACCGTCTTTCCCGCCGCCTTTCCGAACCTGCTCGTCAACGGCGGCACCGGCATCGCGGTTGGCATGGCCACCAACATGGCCCCGCACAACCTCGGCGAGGTTATCGACGGCATCTGTGCCCAGATCGACAACCCAAACATCACGATTCCGCAGCTGATGAAGTTCATCAAGGGGCCGGACTTCCCGACCGGCGGCTTCATCTGCGGTGTCGAAGGCATCCACAACTATTTCACCACCGGCAAGGGCAGCATCAAGCTCCGTGGGCGGATCGGCGTCGAGGAGATCAAGGGCAACCGGGAGCAGCTGGTCGTCACCGAGATTCCTTACAACGTGAACCGGGCCGGCCTCGAGGAGCAAATTGCCAGCTTGGTGAATGAAAAGATCATCACCGACATCTCGGCGATGCGGAACGAGTCGGACGAAAACTGCCGCCTCGTCATTGAGCTCAAGCGTGATGCCAACCCGAAGGTGGTCATCAACAACCTTTTCAAGCACACGCAGCTCGAGACCAGCTTCAGCGTCAACTCGCTCGCCATCGACCATGGCAAGCCCAAGACGCTGAACCTCAAGGAGCTCATCCAGTGCTACATTGAGCATCGCCGTGAGGTCGTCATCCGCCGCACTCGCTTTGAGCTGAGGAAGGCCGAGGAACGCGCCGAGCTCCTCGAGGGCTACATCTGCGCGTTGAACAACCTCGACGAGTTCATCCGTATCATCCGCGGCTCCAAGAACCGCGAGGAGGCCCGGGTGAAGCTGCTCGCCTTCGAATGGACCCGCGCCCAGGTCGAGCGCTGGGGCATCCTCATCCGCAGCGAGGAACGCCTGAGCAAGTCCGGCCGCTACGCGCTGACGGAGCGCCAGGTGGACGCCATCTTGGAACTCCGGCTTTACCAGCTCACCGGGCTCGAAATCGACAAGGTGAAGGGCGAATACGCCGAGCTCATCGAACGGATCAAGGACTTGCTCGACATCCTCGCGAAGGAATCGCGCGTGCTTTCGATCATCAAGAAGGAGCTGAAGGAGATTAAGGAAAAGCACGCGACCCCGCGCATGTCCGAAATCGTTCCCGACGAGGGCGAGATCGCCATCGAGGACCTGATCGCGAACGAGGGAGTCATCGTCACGCTCACGCACAACGGCCTCATCAAACGGACCAACATCTCCAGCTACCGCGCCCAGCGCCGCGGTGGCAAGGGGGTCATCGGCATGAGCACCCGCGAGGCCGAGAAACCCGAGGACGCGGACTTCATCAAGCACCTCTTCACGTGCAGCACGCATGACTACCTGATGTTCTTCACGAACCTCGGGCGCGTTTACGTGGAGCGCGTGCACGAGATTCCCGACATGGGCCGGGCCGCCAAGGGCCGTTCCATCGCCAACATCCTTGAGCTGCGCGCCGAGGAGAAGATCCAGACATTCGTGCGCGTGGAGGCCAAGTATGGTGCCAACAAGGAAGACCAAACCTGGCAGCAGCCCAACGAGCTCTTCTTCGTCACCCGGCAGGGAACGGTGAAGCGCACCGAGCTCAGCGACTTCCGCAATGTGCGCAAGGGCGGTATCATCGCCATCACTTTGGAAGAGGGCGACGATCTCGTGGATGTGAAGCTCACTTCGGGCAAGAACGAGATCGTGCTGATCACGAAGGAGGGCATGAGCATCCGCTTCCAGGAAGATCAGGTCCGCTCCATGGGCCGCAGTGCGGCGGGGGTGAAGGGGATCGAGTTGGAAAAATCCGATGCCGTGGTGGCGTGCGCCATTGTGGACCCGGCGGCAACCCTGCTGGTCGCTGGCGAGAACGGCATTGGCAAGCGCACGCCGTTCGACACCACCGACGAGCACGGCAAAGTCGAGCCAGTCTATCGCCTGCAGTCGCGGGGCGGCAAAGGCATCATCACCATGAAAACCGGCGAAAAGACCGGCAACGTGGTGGGGGCACTGACCGTCCACGACACCGACGAACTCATGCTTATCACCGTGGGCGGCCAAATGGTGCGCATTCCCGTCCAGGGAATCCGGGAAGCGGGACGGAATACCCAGGGGGTGAAGCTGATCGACCTCGCAGAGAAGGATCGCCTGCAGGCCATTGCCCCGGTGATTTCGGAAAAGGATGAGGATTCTGCGACGGGCGAAACCTCGGCGTCCTGAGGCGCCTGGGCCCGGCTGCATCGCCAACCAAGAACCGTTGCAAAGCCGGTGCCGGAGTTCGTCGGCGCATGTCCGTTGAGCCCCGGGGCGCCGGCGATGCGCCTTTCGGGCATTGCTGCGCTACCGAAGGTCGCGCTAGGGTTCCGGCCGGATGCCCACGGTTGGAGACAAACTTCGAGCTGAACGCGAGCGCCGCGGACTGAGTGTCCATCAGGCGGCGGATGGGACCAACATCAAGACGGACCACATCCGTGCGATGGAGCACGGAGCGTGGGACAGCTTTCCGGCGCCGGTCTACATTCGGGGATTTGCGCGAACCTACGCCAAGTTTCTGCGCCTGGATGAGCGGGAAATTGTCGACGAAGTCGTGGCGGAAATGGGGGGGCTGGCAGATTGGGATGGGGGCGGCGCGGGTGGAGGTCGGTCGCGAGGCCCCCTCGACTACGTGATGCTTCAGTTGTCGCGGATCAAATGGACGTTGGTATTCCCTCTTCTCTTGGGAGCCGCCCTTGTTCTGATCGGATGGCTGGCATTCAGGTCATGGCAGGCGTCACCTAAAAAGGACGCCCTCGGGGGCCTGGGTTCTGGTTTGGTGGAGCCACGTGTTCGAACACCCAGCACGTTGCCTTTGCCGACGAACGCGCCTTCGCAACGATTGCCCGCTCGCTGAATCACAAACTCGTTGCCCCGCTGCAGCCCGCTTACTAGGCTCCGCCACCTTCGTCGCTGCGCGGGTAGCTCAATTGGATAGAGCGTCGGTCTCCGAAGCCGAAGGTTGTGGGTTCGACCCCCGCCCCGCGCACCATTTCCTGTCCCTGAATTCCTTTTCAGGAGCTCTGGGGCTTGTCAGTCACAGTTCGACCACCGACAGCCATCCCTCGGTTCCGAAGCGGCTCCGAAACTTTTCTGCGGCAGATTCCGCCGCTCCAAGCTTGGAAAACAACGCGAAGGTGGTGGAACCGCTGCCCGACATCAGTGTGCCAGCCGCACCCAATTCGCGCAGGGCGTCCTGGTAAGCCGCCAAGATCGGATACTTCGACATGACGGGCGCCTCCAAGCTGTTGAACATCTGTCTCGAAGCGTCGGCAAGCTCCGTTCCGGTGAAAGCAGCCACCGCTTCGGCGACCCGTCCTCTCTTTCCGTAAAGGTAATCAGGGAATTGGGCGAGTTGCTTGAAGGCCCAAGGCGTCGCCACACCGAAGCCCGGCCGAAACAAAAGGATGGCTGTTCCCCGCAGCTTGGAAAACTCAGGCAGCGGGACGATGCATTCGCCCCTGCCAGTCGCCGTCGCCGGGCCGGATTGGAGGAAGAAGTTAACGTCTGAACCAAGCCCGGCCGCCAGCACATCGAGTTGCTCGAACGTCAGCGGCTGACCAAACAGCTCGTTGACCAGCAGGAGAGTGGCTGCCGCGTTGGCGCTGCCGGCACCAATTCCAGCGGCGATGGGCAAGTTCTTGGTGAGATGAATCCGGATCCCGTCCCGGATTCCGGCCGCGTCCAAAAATGCCTTGGCTGCCCGCCAGACCAAGTTTGTCGAGTCGCAAGGGAGATTGGGATTGGAGCAGCTTAGCTCGATTCCGGTGGCAGTCCGATCCGCCCAAAGGTGGTCGTGCAGTGGAACCGGGTAGAACAGGGTTTCCAGTTCGTGAAAGCCGTCCGGTCTCCGTCCCAGGATGTTGAGGACAAAGTTGACCTTGCAACCGGATGTGCGCTCTAAGCTCACGCCAAATAAAAACGCGCCAACGAAGGTTGGCGCGTCTCGAAGATGTTCCGTTGCTCAGTAATCAAAAACGCGGAAGCGGCTGCCCGGAAACATCGGTGCCACTTCGCCGCCGGAGATGCCCAAGTTGGTCTCGGGACGAAGGATTGGGTTGTCCAGCGCGGCGGGCTTGTAGGAATCGGGATAAACCTTGCCGGCCGGGAGCACATAAGGATCGCTCGGAATCGGGAAAGTCAGCACTTCAAAGGCACCCACCACGGTGCGGCCCACGGTCCGGTTGAAGCCGTGAATGGCCCCGCGGGTGCCGCCGGTCGTTCCGTCCCAGAGGGTTCCCTGTTCGACCGCGCGGTTCATTTCGCCCAAGCGCATCGGCTCGGTGAGATTGCTGATGCCACGCGCGAGCTTCTTCTCGGCGCTCTGGCAGCCGGTCAGGGCCAAAGCGGCTACTGCAAGCACGGGGAGGGGGCTAAGAAAACGCATACGATTAAGCTGAGTGGCGAAAGCCTATGCGCGGTCTTTACCGTGGCAAGCGTTCATTTGTGAACGATGGAATTATTCGGCGTCGCCGACCGTCACTTTCGCCGCTTCCTTCCGGGCGCCCCACCAGGCGATGACCACCGTCATCTCGTAGAGCACGATCAGCGGCGCGGACATCAGGAGCATGGTCAGCGGATTGCCATCAGGCGTGACGAAGCCAGCGACAATGAGGATGGCGATGTAGAAATAGGCGCGGAACTGGCTCAGTTTTGCCGAGTCCAGGAGACCGATTTTCACCAGCGTGAGCAGCACCAGCGGCAGCTGGAAGCTAATGCCCATGCCCAGCATGAACCAGCACATGAAGCTGATGTATTCGGTGGCCCGCCACAGGTCGGCGCCAAGTCCCAGCCACTTGGCGAACTCCACGGTCGCGCTCAACGTCACCACCATCATCACGAAATAGCAAAAGGCGACTCCGGCGAAGAACAGCACGCTGGCGGCGCCGGCGATCCGGTAGAGGAAGCGCTTTTCGTGAACGTGCAGTGCAGGGAGGATGAATTGCCCGAGGAAAAGGATCACGAACGGGGCCGAAATGGTCAGCCCTCCGTAGATCATGATCTGTATGGCCACATTGAAGGCCTCCGCCGGTCCCAGCACCTGCACGCTGACCCGCATGCCATAAGTGGCTTCCTTGGGGGGATTCGGTTCGGGAACCACCGCCAGCACCTGGTTGGTGCCGATTTCGACGGGCTGGATGCGGTAAAACGAGTCCCGGTTGGTGGCGATGCCCGCCACGGGAAAGGCAGTTGCGGGGAATTTGGCCAGCTGGTTCGTGCCCAGAATCAGTGCCACTTGGGCGTCCGGCGAGGTGCGCTTTTCCTGGGCCTTTTTCAGGGGCCAGAACAGGAAATCGAAGATGTAGTTGCTGCCGCTCAGGCAGACAATCATGCCGATCACCACGGCCATCACCACCTTGACGAGGGTCCAGCGGAGATCCTCCAGGTGTTCGAGAAAACTCTTTACCGGCCCGCCCCCTTCCTCATCCGAATCGGGGGGGAGCACTTCCGTATCGTCGGTCATGGCGACCTGAGGGCGGCTGAACGGTCAGACCTTTGGAGCAGTGTCGGCACCCGGGGGTTTTTCGCCCTGTGCCACCGTATCCGAAGCCGGCCGCGGTTGGGGTGTTGACCGCGAATCCTCTTCCATCGAGCGATGGAATTCGTCCTGCACATCGCGAGAAGCCTTCTTGAACTCCTTGATGCCGGTGCCGACGCCCTTCATCAGCTCCGGCACCTTCTTGGCGCCGAAGAGGATGAGCACGAGGACACAGATGACAATGATCTCGGTCGTTCCGAGGAAGGCGAATTGATACGTCATTTTGCGGAGAGGAAAGAGGTTAAGCCTTCGGTTGGTCGTTCCGGGAGGCGCGTTTGAACTCGCGGACGCCATCGCCGAATCCCTTCATCAGCTGGGGAATCTTCCGGGCGCCGAACAGGAGGACCACCAAGCCGAGGATGATCAGGATTTCGGTGGTTCCCAACATGGCGAGCGAGGCGGCGTTCATATGCGAAGACAGCGGCAAGCTATTGGTCGGCGCGGAAGTGGTAAAGATTCAAACGGCGACAAACAAAAAGCCCCGCCTCAGCGGCGGGGCTGATTGGAATTCCACTCCGGCTACTGATTGGCAGGCAGCAGGATGATGAACTCGCCGCGGCGGTTCTTGGACCAAGCCGAATCATCGTGACCCGGATCGGAGGGTTGGTCTTCGCCGAAGCTTGTGGTGGTGACGCGGGAGCCGGAAATCCCCAAGCTCACCAACGCTTCTCGGACGGCCAGCGCACGGCGTTCGCCCAAGGCGCGATTGTATTCCTCGGTGCCTCGCTCGTCGCAGTGGCCTTCCACCGCGAGGTCGTGAAGCGGGTTGCCCTTCAGAAACTCGGCGACCTTCTTGACCTTGTCCGCCTCGCTGGCCTTTACGTTGGCGCGGTCATACTCGAAGTAAACCGTCTCACCGGCGAACATGGCCCGGTCTTCCGGACGCCCGTAACGGAGGTTTTCTGTGGGTAATGCGTTTTCACCCGGTTTGTTGCCACTGTTGTTTTGATCGTCAGTAGATATTGGCTGACCTGTGCTGCCTCCTCCCGGGATGAATGGCCTCGGCTGACTACCATTGTCACGGGGACCAACAGGCTGAGTAACAGGAGGTGGCGTCGGGGATGTGCCAGTAGGAACCGAGGTGTTGCGGGGAATCGGAGTAACCGGCTTGGCGGTGTGCTTGCAACCCGCTCCGGCGAGGGACGCGGCAACGACGAGGGAGATAAGACCAAATTTGGCCGAAAGCTTCATACGGGATCCTGGGGTGCGAATCACCTGGCCCAACTGGGCTGGGAACAGTTGCCCGACACCTTCGCGACATCCTTGACGCGGCGTGTGGGCACGTCAAGCAGCGACAGTTTGCGCGAGCCTCCGCGACCCCGGGTGAAGGCCAAAGTGCGGGAATTCGGCGACCAACTGGGGTCTTCGCCGGGAGCCACTGCTTCGGCGTTGCCGCCGCCGGAGGGAACCACGTAGATCGTGAATTCGCCCGCGCTGCGGGTGAAGGCAATCCACTTTCCGTCGGGCGACCAATCGGGCTCAGTGCAGTGGACCACGCCTCCCACCTTGAGCCGGCTCGGCTCACCGCCGGAGACGGACACCGTGAAGAGGGTCGGCCGGCCCGGATCGTCACTGACGTAGCAGAGAGTCTTGCTGTCCGGTGACCAAGTGGGTGAGGCCTCGGCGCCTTTCGTCCGCGTGAGCTGTTTCAGGCCGCTGCCGTCAAGGTTGGCGACCCAGAGTTCGGGACTGCCGGACTTGCTCAGAATCATCGCCAGCTTGGTGCCGTCGGGTGAGACTGAGGGGCTTATGTTGCTGCCGGAATATGCCGCGACCACGTTGCGGTTGCCGGTCCGCAGATCGTGTGAGTTGATGGCGGGACCGGCACCGCCCCGGTAGCTGGCGTAAAACAGGCGAAGGCTGCCGGGAACCCACGCCGGAGCGGCGACGATGGAATTGTCCTCCGTCACTTGGGCAGCGTTCTCCCCGTCAAAATCGGCGACATAAATTTCGGAGATGTTCTGGCCGAGCTTGTTGCGCTGACCGCTGGCTACTTTGAAGGCGATCTTGGTGCGGGCGATGCCGGGCTGGCCGGTGATGGCTTTGACCACGTCGTCGGCCAAGGTGTGGGCTTGGGAACGAGCGGAGCCGCCGGGGTAAACGCGGGCGAACAAAGTCTGGTTGTTGCCCCCGTCCACAAGGGTGCCTTTGACATCACCGGAGGCGGCACCCGTGAGGGTGTATTGCGGATCGCTGGCGCGGACTTCAAATCCGGCCACCGAAAGGTCGAACTCGAGCACCGCCTGCGCTTCCCGCGAATAACCCTTCAGCGCGATCGGAATGATTCGTGTAGCCTCGCCATCGATAATGACTTGAGGTTTACCGGCCGCGTGCAGGTTGACGGTTCCTGACGCTAATGCGGCGAGGAGACAGAACAAATGGGTTCGGGTCATAAGGTCGTGTCGGCTTCGAGGCGGAATTGAATGGTGAAAATACGTTTGGAATCCTTGGTGGTCTCCGGAAGAGGCAACAGTTTCGGGTATTTGCGAAGCACTTCCCGCACGGATTCGTCCATTTCCCGCTGACCGCTGGGGTCGGTCAGCTTGTAATCCAATATCGTGCCGTCCTTGGCGACCTCGATGGTGGCGCCCACGCTGGAGGTGGAGCGGGTGTCCGTTCGGGGGCGTCGCCAGCGTTCCTTATAAAATGCGCCCAAGTAGGAGATGTAGGGGGCGTAAGCCTGTCCGCCGGGACCGGGGATCTCCAATACGGAGGCGGAGCCAACCCCGGAGGAGATGGTCTGAGCGCCGGTCGACAGGGCCTTGGCCAAATCCCGCCGGGCGCTGTTGGCGGCCTCAATCGCCCGATTGCGCCGGTCAGCAGCGTCGCGGGCCTCCCGGGCCTCCTGTTCTTCCTGTTCCCTGCGCTTTTGGGCCTCGCGTTCCTTGCGGTTCTCCTCTTCCACTCCCGCAGGGCGTTTGGACTTTTCAGCGAATTGAATGGGCTTTTTGGCCGCGCGGTTGGCGTCCACGTCCTGAGATTTGGCGGAATTCGGCGCCTTTTCCGCCTTCGGGTCGTTTTTGACAGGCTTGTCTGCCTTTGAATCTTTCCGGTCCGGCTTGTCCGGCGTTTCTGCTTTGGGGGGCGCAACCTTCGGTGGTTTTGGCTCAGCCGGCGGCTTGGAATCCTGGCGCGTCTCGGACGGCCTAGGCACCTGTGAAGCGGGCGGTGCCGAGGGCGGCTGCGCTGGCTTGGGTGGCAGTTGGGCGTTTGGATTGCCCCCGCCCGCCGCGTTCCCGTCGGTGACGTTGAGGACGCTCGGGACCATTTCCAGAAACGGAATGCTGGGGATTTCCGGTTTGGGTGCGAAGGCGGCGCCGGCGACCAGCAACGCGATCAAGGTTCCGTGCAGTGCAAAGGAACCCGCCAGACAGCGTTTTTGGGTGCGATCCATGGTCTTTTCAGCGGCGCGGATCTTCGGTGTTGAGCTTGAACCGGGTGATGCCGTTGCGCTGGCAGGTGTCGAGAATTGCGGCGGGCCAGCGGTAGAGCCCGTCGGCCGGCGCACGGATTTCGACCACCATGTTCGTGTTGCGGCGATAGGCTTCGACCAGCCCGCGTTCCAAGTCCGAGTCGGTTCGGAGCGGCTTGCCGTTGATGCGATAAATACCCTTCGCGTCCACCTCGACCGACACGATGTCGCTTCGTTTGGCGAGCGATTTGGTGGAACCGCCCGAGGGCAGCTTCAGATCGATGCTCCCCTCCAGGAGCGGGGTCGTGATGATGAAGATGATCAGCAGCACGAACGCCAAATCCAGCAGCGGCGTGATGTTGATTTCGTTCAACGTCACCAACTGATTTCGCTGGGAGAATCGGCGCATGGATTACCAGAGACGGATGTCAGCGAGCCAAATGATCAGTCCGACGGACACGAGGACCACGAGAATCGCGCCGGCAAGATAAAGGAGGTTGAGGCTGCCCGCCCCGGCTCGTTTGACGCGGTCTTTCACCGATTTGTGCAGCCGATGCTTGCACTTTTCGCACCGGGAAATCACTCGGGCATTCTTGTGACCGCAATGGGCGCAAACGATGAACAGGTGGGCACCACAACGGTCGCAACGCTCCAGCTCGGGCGGGCAGAGGTGTTCGCATTTGACGCACAGGGTGGCTTTGGAGCTCTCGGATTGCCGTGGTTTGGCGGGCAAATCTTCCGACATGGCGATCAGTCGTCTTTGAGGAATTCGGTTTCCATCCGCGAGGCCAGGAGCTGGGCAAAGTTGTCGAGCTCAACTGTTTGGGTGCGCAGATGGTGGACGAGCCAGTTGTAACCGAACATGGACGGAATGGCTACCAAAAGTCCCGCGACGGTCGTGATGAGGGCCGCCGCCACGCCGGGAGCCATGAACGACAAGTCCGGCCGCGAGCCCATCATGGCTGCCTTCGCCACGCCGCCGAAGGCATCCATGACTCCCCACACCGTCCCCAAGAGTCCCATGAACGGCGCTCCGCTGACCGCGATCGCGAGGAGGATCAGGCCCGATTCCAGCCGAAGCGATTCCCGGGCAACGGCGCCTTCGAGGGAGCGCTTGATGTGCTCGATGCTTTTGAGCGAGAGCTGCGGCTTGCGCGTTCCGTCCGGCTGTTTCAGGCGGGAATCGATCTCGGTGCAGCCGTCCTTGTAAACGCCGAAGAGGGGGCAGCCTTCCACCTCGATCTTGCGGTCATAGATTCCCAGCACCGAAGCCTGACTGCGGAACTCTGCCTCGAAAAACTGGTTGAGCTTGCGCGCCCGCTGCATCTGCAGGGCTTTAGATGCCATCACAGACCACGCGAAGACCGAGAAAATCATCAGGACCACAATGATGATCTGGGCCTCCAAGGTGGCCTGCTGCCAAATCTCCATCAGCGAGAGCTTTCGGGGGCCCGACGCGGCCAGCAGGCCGGCTATGTGATTCATGAGGCAGTCTTCCGGATAAAATCTTCCAACGCGCGAGTTCCGTTTAGACCCCGTGAGACGCCGGGTCAAAGTCTTTTCAAACGGGAACCGCGTGGACGCCGGAAAAGCCGACGGCGACCCTGAAACCCGTGTTCAAACTCCTGTTCGTCGGCGGTGAAAACGGAGGAACGTCTTCAGTTCGGCCGGGTTTTCCCGCCAGAAGCTCACCAGCGAGGAAAACGCCGCCAATGTCTGCGGCCGCAGGTGATGCTCAATGTCCTCGACCTCGTCGCTCACGGTGCCCGGTTCGAGCCCAAGGAGTTCCAGCAGTTCAGTCAGCGTGCGGTGCCGGGCCTTGATCGTCATCG
>CAIWAH010000333.1 GCA_903910585.1 uncultured Verrucomicrobiota bacterium | reverse complement strand
GCTCCGAAAAGCCCTGGCCGCAGGAGATCCTTCGGAGGTCAAATCCCTCATCAATGGCGGTGCCAATCTGCATTACCGATTTGAAAACGGTTACGACGCCTTGATTGATGCGGTCCACGGGCGGGACGTGTTCTTCGATGATCGGCTGCTCGACTTGTTACGGCTCCTGATCGGCCACCAGGTGGATCTCAATGGGATCAGCAGCTACGGCGAATCCGGCCTGCGGGTCCTGTCCCGACTTGGCCGTTTCGATGCGGTCCACCTGCTCCTCGAAGCCGGGGCTGAGGAAGCACAGCTGCAATGGACGCCGCTCATCCGGGCAGTCGCCATCGGGACACTGGACGACATCCGAAGCCTGTTGGATGCAGGTGCCCCGCTCGAAGACCGGGATTGGTGGTCGCGCACAGCCTGGCTCGTGGCCCTTCAGACGGGAGACCTCGCCAAGGCCGCTCTGCTGGCAGAACGGGGAGCAAATCTTGAGGCGGTCGGACGCTGCGGCAAGCCCCCGCTTTTCTATCCCATCGAATGCCATCGGACCGCCATGTTGCGGTGGCTCCTGGAGCTGGGATTTGACGTCGAGTGCACCGACGAGTTCGGAACCACGGCACTGATCCAGGCCACGGAGGCGGGGTTCGAACCGGGCGTGGAACTCCTGCTGGGCGCCGGGGCCCAGATTGATCGCGAACACAATGGCGGCACGGCCCTGTCCGCGGCGCGGACTCGAACGCTGGCGGTGCGGCTGCTCCAGGCCGGCGCAAATCCACGGTTTCTTGGGAACGAAGGGCGCCGGGCGATCGTCGGCCTGCCGGCCGAACCGGACATCGGTTTGCTGGCGGGCGTAAAGCCGGCGGAATTCCTGCGGGCACGAACTCGTCGCTTCGGCTCGGCGAACCCGGAGCGAATGGAGGAACCCTTCTGGATTGGCATGATTCGCTCGGGTGTCTCCGGCTATGCGGCCACCACTCACTTCAAGGGACCTTCGTCCATGACGGAAGAGGAGCCCGTCTGGTGCGCGCAGCGATTCGGCCAATCCCTGACCGTCCTGCCCGACGGCCGGGTGGTGCAGATCGGGGGTGAACACGAGGACTATTACGATCCCGACTTTTGCATCTACAACGATGTGTTCGTGCATGGAACCGACGGCACCATCCGCATTCTGGGCTATCCGGAAGCGGTATTCCCACCCACCGACTTCCATACTGCGACCCTCATCGGCGACGCGATCTACATCGTCGGCTCCTTGGGTTATGGTGGCCGCCGTGACTACGGACGGACTCCGGTCCATCGGCTCGACACTCGCACATGGCAGATTGACCGGCTCGAAGCTTCCGGCCCGGGCCCCGGCTGGATCCACAGCCACCGCGCAACCCGGATCGGCGACGAGGGAATTCTCGTGACCGGCGGGGAGGTTTTGACCCGGGAGGGGAACGAGGAACAGAGCACCAACAACCCGCGAAGCTTCCTGCTGAATACCGCGAGTCTCGTCTGGGCAGAACGGGAGGCGGGAAACCAGGGGGGCGGTTAGTGGTCTGGCCCCGGCGGTCCCCCGCCGCGGTCCGGACGGTTCCTTGACCGAACCGGCGGGCTTCCGCAATTTCACGCCGGTTTTTTCAGGATCGCATTCTTCATTCATGCACATGAGCACGCCGCACAATCTCTTCGGCACCCTCCAGTCGTTCGACCTCGGCAACGGCCAAACCGGCCAGTTCTACAGCCTGCCCGCCCTCGAAAAGGCCGGCGTCGGCCCGATCTCCAAGTTGCCCGTGTCCATCCGGCTGGTGCTGGAATCCGTCCTCCGCAACTGCGACGGGCTGAAGGTGCAGGAGGCGAACGTGAAGGAACTGGCCAACTGGAAGGCCACCGAAGCCCGCACCGCCGAGATCCCGTTCGTCGTCGCGCGCATCGTGCTCCAGGACTTCACCGGCGTGCCCCTGCTCGTCGATCTCGCCGCCATGCGCTCCGCCGTGGCCAAGCTGGGCAAGAATCCCAAGATCATCGAGCCGCTGGTGCCCGTGGATCTCGTCGTCGATCACTCCGTGCAGGTGGACTTCGCCGGCACCGGTGACGCCTTCCAGAAAAACCTGGACCTGGAATTCACCCGCAATCGCGAGCGCTACCAGTTCCTCAAGTGGGGCATGCAGGCCTTCGACACCTTCAAGGTCGTCCCGCCCGGCATCGGCATCGTCCATCAGGTCAACCTGGAATACCTCGCCAAGGGCGTGCTCAACGCGGGCAACGTCTATTACCCCGACACGCTCGTCGGCACCGATTCCCACACCACGATGATCAACGGTCTGGGCATCGTTGGCTGGGGCGTCGGCGGCATCGAGGCCGAAGCTGGCATGCTCGGTCAGCCGGTTTACTTCCTCACGCCGGACGTCGTGGGTGTGCACCTGACCGGCGCGATCCGTGAAGGCGTGACCGCGACCGACGTGGCGTTGACCGTCACGCAGTTGCTCCGCAAGGCGAAGGTCGTCGGCAAGTTCGTCGAGTTCTTCGGCCCCGGCGCCGCCGCGTTGCCGCTGGTGGACCGCGCGACCATCGCGAACATGGCGCCCGAATACGGCGCGACCATGGGCTTCTTCCCCGTCGACGCCGAGTGCGCCAACTACCTCCGCGCCACCGGCCGCTGCGAGGAGCAGGTCAAACTCTACGAGAACTACTACAAGGCGCAGGGCCTCTGGGGCATTCCGAACAAGGGCGAGATCGAATACTCCACCGTGGTGGAGCTAGACCTCTCGACCGTCGTGCCCAGCGTGGCCGGCCCGAAACGTCCGCAGGACCGCATCGAGCTCAAGACGCTCAAGGACACCTTCGTCGGATCGTTCAGCAAGCCGGTCACGGAAAATGGCTTTGGCAAGAAGGCCGACGACTTCACGACCGTGAAGGCCGAAGTCGCCGGCACCCAGGTCGGCCACGGCTCCGTCCTCATCGCCGCGATCACGAGCTGCACCAACACGTCCAACCCCAGCGTCATGCTCGCGGCCGGTTTGTTGGCCAAGAAGGCGGTTGAAAAAGGCCTGACCGTGAATCCGGCGGTGAAGTCCTCCCTCGCCCCCGGCAGCCGCGTCGTCACCGACTACCTGAACAAGACCGGCCTCGCCCCCTACCTCGACCAGCTCGGCTTCCAGACGGTCGGCTACGGCTGCACCACCTGTATCGGCAACTCCGGCCCGCTCGACGCCAAGATCGAGGACGCCGTGGTGAAGAACGATCTCGTCGCCGCATCCGTCCTGTCCGGCAACCGCAACTTCGAGGCCCGCGTTCACCAGAACATCAAGGCGAACTTCCTCATGTCGCCGCCGCTCGTCGTCGCCTTCGCGCTCGCAGGCCGCGTGGACAAGGACCTGACCACCGAGCCCATCGGCGACGGCAAGTCCGGCCCCGTCTTCCTCAAGGAAATCTGGCCCACGCTCCAGGAAGTCCGCGACGCCATGCAGGCCGCGCTCAAGCCCGAGGTCTTCCGCACGCTCTACACCGACTTCGCCTCGCAGAACCCGAAGTGGAACGAGATCCCGTCCAGCGTCGGCAACGTCTACGAGTGGGACCGCCAGTCCACCTACATCCAGGAGCCGCCGTTCTTCACGAACTTCGCCCTCACCCCCGGCGTCATCCAGCCCATCACCGGCGCGCGCGCCCTCGGCATCTTCGGCGACAGCGTCACCACCGACCACATCTCGCCCGCCGGCGCCATCAAGAAGAGCTCCCCCGCCGGGAAGTTCCTCGGTGAAAACGGGGTCGAGTTCGCCGACTTCAACAGCTACGGCAGCCGCCGCGGCAACGACCGCATCATGACCCGCGGCACCTTCGCCAACGTCCGCATCAAGAACCTCATGCTCGGCGGCGAAGAAGGCGGCAACACCTTCGGACCCGACGGCGCGAAGACCTCCATTTACGACGCCTCCATCGCCTACCAGGCGCAG
>CAIWAH010000332.1 GCA_903910585.1 uncultured Verrucomicrobiota bacterium | reverse complement strand
GTGCTCCAGCAGCACGAACCTTAGCCACTTTCCCCGCGGTCCCGACCAAGACCGCAGCGGTCGGTGACCGGTCCAGTGTGTTTGTCCGTTCATGACCAGAAAATCAAAGCGCGCGCGAGCCGGTGAACCAATGCACTCAGCAGAACACCCGCCAACCCGGTAAGCAGCAGGAAGCCAAAGACGGGAGCCATCTCGGCTCCGGCGAAAAATCCCAAAAGCCGTGCCCCGACACCGTAAGTGGGGATGGCGAGAGCTTCGACCACGGTTGTAACCACAAAGCAGATCCCGACGGCCGTCTTCGCGCTTGGAACTATAGTCCTGCCAAGCGCCTCAAAGAACAGGACACGGGTCAGGATAAACCAATCACTGGCGCGAAAAGCACGCAGCACATCTATCCGGTCCCGGGGCAGCGTGCGGAGTGACTCCGCGCATTCATCGGCGATAATCCAAGCACTTGCCAGGGCGGCTGTGGTCAACCGGGCCGCCTCACCGCCAAGGCCTATGGCCACGAAGACGACAATCAGCAGATACGCAGGCAGGCAACGCAGAAAGCTCAGCACCGGGCGAAGCGCATCGTAAAAGCGTCCGGACCAACCCAGCATGAGTCCGACCGGGATACCTATCGCCAGGGCGGACACCAGCGCTACGGAGGCGCGTCCGGTGGTTGCCAACAAGTCCCGCCAGTATCCTTCTGCCAAAAGCCTCCAACCGGCCATTACAGTGGTGGCTGGCCCGGGGATCATATTGGGGTCTTGGACTGCCCAGGCCAATGCCTGCCATAAAAGCGACAAGGAGGTAACGCCGGCAAGGGGAAGCCACAGTTGATGGATTTGTTTTCGGTTCATGTCGGTAGGTTCACCCTGTCTCGATAGATCGCATCGACCCGGCCAAGCAGTTCCCGAAACTCGGGGAGATCCCTCATAGCGGCTGGACGTGGGTGAGGCAGATCAACACGAATTAAATCATTCTGGTCGATTTTCAGGGGCCGCGACCGGAGGGGAATAATCCAGTCGCATACTCGTGCCGCATCTTGAACGGAGTGGGCTGCCAAAACGACGAGGACGTTCATCCGCTGACGGACTGATTCAAGCGTCCGCAGCAATTCTTCGCGCACCGTTGGGGAAAGCGCCGACCACGGCTCGTCCAAGACGACGATGTCCGGAGGTGTGGGGCCGATTAGGGCGCGCGCGAGACCGACGATTTGCCTCTGCCCGGTCGATAAGCTGTGGGTGCGGCGTTGAAGAGGAAGTTCAATGGAAAACTGCTTCAAGAATTCGATCACACAGGCATGCCTCTCAGCACGGGCAACTCCAAGCTGTTCCATGCCAATGCCAATGTCGTCTATGACTCGCCGCCAGCCAAAGACGGGGCTGGACGCGGGCACGTAACCGATCCGGCAATCAGCCGGTCGTCGGCCGTTCACCCGCACCTCTCCCGAGTCGAGCGGTAGCAAGCCAGCCAAAATCCGAAGCGTGACCGATTTCCCAACCCCATTGGGGCCCAAGAGACCGATTACCGCCGGTCCTTCAACGGAAAACGAGACGGACCGCAGCACTTCAACAGTTTCGCCATCACTGCCCGCTAATGCCTTATTAAGATTTTCGGCTCGGAGGTGCGTCATGTCAGTCTGTTTGGCTGGACGTCGCGTATAGCAACTTACCGAGGGATATGTCACCCGACAGGAGTCCCCCTTTGCTAAGGACGCTGACAAAGTCCTGAAACCGGCGCGGCGCGAGGCTCTCTGGCAGAGATGAGGCTGGTTCGACCGCGTTCTTCGCCACCTCGGGAGTCAGCCCGAATCGAGGCTGGGTAAGAATCTTGACGACCAAGGAAGTATCTCGGCTTGAGGCGTCAGCGAGATAGGCGGCATGGGCTAACCGCACAAAGTCAGCCGCCGCACGGGGATTCGCCTCGATCCATGGAGCCGACAGAACTGACAAGGCAGCCGGGACACGCTCATTGTCAAAGACCCGCTTGCTGATGAGGTTGGTTTCGAGCACTCGGTATTTGCCACTCGCACGGGCAATGCTCAGGAACGGTTCCAGCACGTAGACCGCGGCCACGTCTCCCGATTCGAGCGAGGTAAGCGG
>CAIWAH010000331.1 GCA_903910585.1 uncultured Verrucomicrobiota bacterium | reverse complement strand
TTCCACCTTGACCCACGCCTCGTGGCCGGCCCGGTAAAAGGGCGACAGGAAGTGCCCGCTTTGTCCGGCGGGCTGATTGCAGAGTCCCCGTTCCTCGTTGCCCGGGGAAACGACCATCCGTTGGGAAGGGCCGAAGTCGGTCCCTTGGATCTTGGGCATGTCACTGGGCGCGCCGCTCATCGGCACGCGGGGCAAATCCAGCAGCCAGCCTAGGGCCGGCACGGCGCGGCTGAGCGGATGTTGCAGGCGCAGCAGGTTTCTCCGGCCCCAGGTCGCTTCGCTCGCCGGGAGGTTCTGCTCACGGAGGCTCGCGAATACTTGCTCCGCGGCGGCGGCGAAGAGTTCGTCGTAATTCGCGAACCGAGGGTTCAGCAGGTGGGCCGGCCGCTCGTGGACGAGGATTTCCAGCGCGGTGTTATGGCGGAAGTGAAAGTCCGGATTCAGGGCGCGACCGGCTTGCACCAGCGGTTCGAAGATCAAGGCGGCGGTGCTGCGGTGGAACGCGGACACCAGCCGATAGCCCACCGACTCCGCGGCGGCACGGCCGCCCCAGTTCTGGACCAAGGGCAGCGCCGACTTCCATTCGGCATTGGTGGCCGCCCCGCGTTCGAGCGTGGCCGCCAGCCGGCGTTGCCAGGAATCCAGAAAGAGCGCCCGGTCATCGCGATAAAGGTCCCAGAGTTCCGCCTCGGTGGGTTCGGTCATTTCGGTCAGCCGGTCACGGATCTGCCATGACCGGGCCCCGAAGTCCTGCAGGCCCGGACTGGTTTGGCTGAGGTAGCGATCGGAGCCCAGGATACGGCCGTTGGCGGTCCAAAGGCAGCGTCGGTAGTGGCGGGCCGGAAGTGTGTTCTCCGGGAGGACGCGGGCGGGTCCCATGGCGATCGGCGATCCGGACTGTCGTGCATGCCGCGGATGAAGATCGAGCAGCGGGAACTGTGACGAGATGCTGTGGCCCCGAACTTCAACCGGCCATTGGGTTAAGCGTGGATATTCAGACAGCGGCAGCAGCCCCTTCCAGCCGACGTCCCAGTTGGTCCACGGCCTCGGCAGGTGGCCGGCGAATCCATTTCGGTCTGGCAGGCGTCCTGTCAGCGTCCAAGCAAGGCGGTCTTTCCCTGAGGCCCGACCGGCGACCAGGAAGTTGTTGTTGGCGATGCCACACAGGGGCGCGATCGCGATGGCATCGAGCACGTCGGTGGCCGTTTCCAGTTCCATCAGGCGCAGGTTGCTGGCCTCCGGGTATGCACTGGCCCAGCACAGCGCGTAGCGTTTGCCCAGGCCGGGCGGTTCGATGACCGGCCCCCAGCGGGTCAGGTCAATCTGGAGCGGCACGTTGGTCCCGCCCCGCACGACGATGTCCTCGGTGACCGTGGTCAGTTCTCTCCAGCCAAACGGATCGCGGTAGCGGCGGGGATTCGCGGGATCAAACACCAGTTCCACGAGGTCGCACACGTCCATGCCGGCCGCCGTGAAGCCCCACGCGAGGTGCCGGTTGCTGCCCACCACGACCGCCGGTGTGCCGGGCAAGGTGAAGCCGGTGACATCGCGGCCGCGAGGCCCGGGGATCTGGATGCGGGCCCGAAACCAGATGCCGGGAACTCCCAGCGCCAAGTGCATGTCGTTGGCGAGAATCGCCCCATTGGTGGCGCCCCGGTCCACCGCCCAACTGTTGCTGCCCGGCACGCCCGCTTCGGTTTCCCAATCGTGCGGCGGTGGTCCGACCACGGCCACGCGATTGCTCCAGCCGTTCCACGAGAAGTCTTCCGCCCGGGGAAGCTCCGGCAGCGGCAGTTCGGTGCCGTCGATCGGCGCATCGAGGCCGGAATCCGGCGAACCAAAGAACGCAAACGCCGGATCGGGCAGCAGCTTTCGGAGCAGCGCCCGCTGGGCTTCGCTTTCGCCGTGGGCATCTTCCAGCACGAACTTCATCGCCAGATTCACAGCGAGGGCGTCCTCCGGTTTCCACGTCTCGGGTTGCGCCCGGAGCAACAGGTATTCCGGCGGGCGCTGCTTCAGCGCCGCCAGCCCGGCATTCACGCCGGCGGCGTAGGCGGTCAAGGTTTCACGCTGGTCTGCCGGCAGTTGTTCCCAAATGGACCGGAACAGGTGGCGAGGACGATGAATCCGCACCCGGCGGTCCATGTCGAGCACGGCGGGACCGAACAGCGCTGCCAGCTCGCCGGCGCCGGCGCGGCGGAGTTGGTCCATCTGGAAGAAGCGTTCCTGGGCATGAATGAAACCGAGCGCCCGGGAGGCATCCACCCGGTTGGAGGCGGTGATGGTGACCACGCCCAACGAATCGCGTTCCACGCGCACCGGCGCAGAGAGCCCCGGAAGGGAGGCGCCGCCGTCGAGTTGGGCGAGGCTGTCGTGCAGGACCTTCCACCCGCCAACCAGAATCACCCCGAGCCCAATCAGCACCGCCACCGCCATCCAGCGAAGCAGCCGGCGAACGGTGGTTGGCTGGGAGGAAGAAGGCTGGGCCATGACGGAATAAATTCGTGCTTCCGCGGCCAACCTTAGACCGGCGCCGACCGGGCGGACGGGTCAGGCGGCCTTGCGGCCGGCGCCCATGAAG
>CAIWAH010000330.1 GCA_903910585.1 uncultured Verrucomicrobiota bacterium | reverse complement strand
GTGAACGTGCGGCGCACTCATCCGCGCCACCCACCAGCAGGGAAACGCCGGCCAGACGAGGACCGGCGCCAGGAAATCGAGACCGGTATTGAAGCTGGCGACAAAGGCGAGTCCAAGGCCAAGACCGACGGAGGCACCACGGACCGCGGGCAAATGCAGGTTCATTTTCACGGCGCCACCATGCTTCCGGCGCATGGCGGCCCGTGAATCGAAACTTCGGTTCCAAGATTGGATGTCCCGATGTTGGCCGACGTCAGCATCACTGCACCCAAACCCGGGACCACCCTGCGTCACTTCCTCCCGCTGGCCTTGTCGAAGGCGTCGGACAACGCGTTCCAGCCGCCGACCGCGGGGTTGAAGGACGGCCGTGGCCCTTGGCCGGGACGCGGACCTGCCCCCTGCGGACGCGGGCCGCCGGGCGAGGTGCGCTGTTCCTTGGCCGCACCGATCTGGGGATTGGCCTTGAGCGAAAGCGCGATGCGTTTCCGGGCAAGGTCCACCTCGGTGACGGTCGCGTAAACCTTCTGGCCGACCTTCACGACTTCCGCCGGATCCTTCACGAAGCGGTCCGCGAGCTGGCTGACGTGAACGAGGCCGTCCTGGTGCACGCCGATGTCCACGAAGGCGCCGAACGCGGTCACGTTGGTCACGATGCCCGGCAGCTTCATGCCGGGCTTCAGGTCCTCCATCTTCTCGACGCCTTCCTGGAACGAGAACACCTCGAACTTCTGGCGCGGGTCGCGGCCGGGCTTGGCGAGCTCCTCGAGAATGTCCTTCAGCGTGGGCAGGCCAACGGCGTCGGTGACGTATTTCTCGGGCTGGATGCGCGCGCGCAGCGAGCCGTCACGGACGAGTCCGCCAAGGTCGCAGCCGAGATCGTGGGCCATGCGGTCCACGAGTTCGTAGCGCTCGGGATGGACCGCGCTGGCGTCGAGGGGATTCTCGGCGTCACGGATGCGGAGGAAGCCGGCGCACTGCTCAAAGGCCTTGGGCCCGAGCCGGGCGACCTTGAGCAGTTCGCGGCGCGAGCGGAACGGCCCGTTCTCGTTGCGGTGCGCGACGATGTTCGCGGCGAGCGCCGGGCCGAGGCCGGACACGTAGCTGAGCAGCTGCTTGCTCGCGGTGTTCAGTTCCACGCCCACGCGGTTCACGCAGGAGATCACCGTGTCGTCGAGGCCGCGTTTGAGGGCGGCCTGATCCACGTCGTGCTGATACTGGCCGACGCCGATGGATTTCGGATCGAGCTTCACCAGCTCGGCCAGCGGATCCATGAGCCGGCGGCCGATGCTGACGGCGCCGCGCACGGTGACGTCCTCGTTGGGGAACTCCTCGCGGGCCACCTCGCTCGCCGAATAGATGGACGCGCCGCTCTCGTTCACGAGCACAACGGGGATGCTGGAGGGCAGCTTCAGCGCCTTGACGAACTGCTCGGTCTCGCGGCTCGCGGTGCCGTTGCCGATGGCGATGGCTTCCACGGAGAACTTCGCGAAGAGTCCTCGGATGATCTCCGCCGCTTCGCGCAACTGCATCGCGCCGCCCGCCGTCGCGTAAACGACGTCGTGGTGCAGCAGCTTGCCCTGGCGGTCGAGCACCACGGTCTTGCAGCCGGTGCGGAAGCCTGGATCGAGCGCGAGCACGTTCTTCTGGCCCAGCGCCGGCGCGAGCAGCAGTTCCCGGATGTTCTCGGCGAAGACGCGGATGGCCTCGGTGTCGGCGCGCTTCTTGGCCTCGATGCGCACCTCGGCCTCGATCGCGAAGCCGACGAGGCGCTTGTAGCAGTCCACCGCGGCGAGCCGGACCTGTTCCGCGCCAGGCGTTCCCCGGGCCTTCACGAAAAGATTCTCCAGGATGGCGATGCCGTCCTCCTCCGGCGGCGTGATGCGCATGAGCAGGAAGCCCTCCTCCTCACCGCGCCGAATCGCGAGCAGGCGATGGCTCGGGATCTTGGAAACGGGCTCGGTCCAGTCGAAGTAGTCCTTGAACTTTGCGCCCTCGGCTTCCTTTCCGGTGAGCACCTTCGAGCGCACGGTGGCGCTGCTCCAATACAGCTCGCGCAGCTTGGCGCGCGCGGTGGCGTCATCGCTGAAGCGTTCCGCGAGGATGTCCCGGGCGCCGGCCAGCGCGGCGGTTACGTCGGCGACCTGCTTCTCGGCATTCACGAACGGCGCGGCCGCGGCCTGTGGGTCCACCGTTGCCTGCTGGCCGAACAGCTGGTCCGCGAGCGGTTCGAGGCCGGCTTCCTTCGCGATGGTGGCGCGCGTGCGGCGCTTCGGCCGGAACGGCGCGTAGAGATCCTCCAGCGCGCTGAGCGTGTCGGCGCCGGCGATGGAGGCCTTGAGCGAATCCGTGAGCAGGTTGCGCTCAACGAGCGACTTCTCGATGGCCTCGCGGCGCTGTTCGAGCTCGACGAGCTGCGTCATGCGGTCGCGCACGGCGGTGATGGCCACCTCGTCGAGGCTGCCCGTGGCCTCCTTCCGGTAGCGTGCGATGAACGGCACGGTGCCGCCCTCGGCGAGCAATTTGGCGGTGGCGGCGACCTTGGAAGCCGGGACGTTGAGCTCGGCGGCGATGCGGGCGATGAAGCGCTCTTGCATGAAAGCTGGGGCGCGGTGTTTAGCCCGCCGGTGAAACGGGGCAAGGGATTTGGTGAAGCCGGACGCCGGACCGAAGCAACCTCCGCCACGGCCGCTGAATAAATGCGGCGCCGGTCAGTCCGATACGGCGTGGTTCCCGCTGGGTTCCACATTATGAAGACAAAACTCGCTGTTGCAGTTGTCATCGCGTTGTCCGCCACCGCCGCCACCCACGCCGGGAACGTTTCCTGGGGCGTGAGCGTGGGCAGCTGGGGCGGCGGTGTCAGTGTGGGTGTGTCCGGCGGCCACGGACATTGGCATGGCCGCGGCCACCACCGTCCTCGGCACGGTTTCGTGAGCGTGGCCCCGGCCGTCGTCTGCGCTCCGGCGCCGGTGGTGTATGCGCCGGCCCCGGTCGTGATTGCGCCCGCGCCCATGGTGGCCTGCGCGCCGGTTGCCCCCGTGGCTCCCGTCTATTATGCCGCCCCCGTGGTCGTCGCTCCGGCGCCGGTGGTGTGTGCCCCCCGTTTCGGTTTTCGGGCCCGCTGGTGAGTGCCAGCCGGCCTGTGCATAGGAAGAGGAGAGGCCCGTCGGACTGAGACCCGACGGGCCTCGTTTTTGAAAGTCCGCCCCCGCTGTGAGTTCGCCCGCCCCAGTCAACACGCCTGCCGGATCCGCTCCGGCGGTTTCGCTGTGGCTGCGCGGACCGGCATTTCCCGATTCCCAAGGCGCCCTTCCCCCGGCTCAATCCGCCCGGTCCACCGCCTTCCGGCCGGTGGACCCGATCGTGGCCCCCAGCTCCCGCCAGCCTCTCCCGGACGCCGAACTGTCCCGCACCCGCGTGACGGTGGACGGGAAATTTTTCCGGCTGGGCGCGCAGAAGTTTTATCCGAAGGGAGTCACCTACGGGCCCTTCGCCCCGAACGCCGCCGGCGAACCGCTGCCGGAGCCGGACCAGGTGGAGCGCGACCTCGATCTGCTGGCGGGCCTCGGCGCAAACCTCGTGCGGCTGTATCATGTGCCGCCCCGCTGGTTCCTCGACGCGGTGCATCGGCGCGGTTTCAAGGCCCTGGTGGACGTCCCGTGGAACAAGCACCAGTGCTTCCTTGATTCGCCGGTCACCCGCGACGCGGCCCGGTCGGCGGTCCGGGACGCGGCCAAGCGGTGCGCGGTGCATCCGGCCGTGTTCGCGCTCTCGATCGTCAACGAGATCCCGCCCGACATCGTGCGGTGGAGCGGGGCGGAAGCCGTGGCGGAGTTCCTCGACGAACTGATCGCCGAGGTGAAGGCGGTGGACCGCGAACTGCTCTGCACGTTCGGCAATTTTCCCCCGACCGAATTCCTCCGCCCACGGACCGTGGATTTCTGGTGCTGGAACGTTTACCTGCACCATCAGCGCCCGTTCGAGAACTACCTCGCCCGGCTCCAGATGCTCGCGGACACCAAGCCGATGATGCTCGGCGAGTTCGGACTGGATTCCCTCCGCGAATCGGAAGTGCAGCAGGCCGAGATTCTCGGGTGGCAGATCGAAACCGCCTTCCGCGCAGGCTGCGCCGGGGCGGTGGTGTTCGCGTTCACGGACGACTGGTTCAAGGACGGGCGCGCCATCACCGACTGGGCCTTCGGCCTGGTCACCCGCGACCGCACTCCGAAAGCCGCCTTCGCCGCCGTGCAGCGGCAGTTCGCGATTGCGCCGCATTTCGCGCTGCCGCAGTCACCGCGCGTCTCCGTGGTCGTCGCCAGCTACAACGGCGCGTCCACGCTCAAGACCTGCCTGCAGTCGCTCGAAAGGCTGAACTATCCCGACTACGAGGTGATTCTCGTGGACGACGGCTCGACCGACGAGAGCGAATCCATCGCGGCGCTGTTTCCTGCGGTGCGTTATTTCAGGCACGCGCAAAACCGCGGCCTGGGTGTGGCTCGCAACACGGGCATCGCGGCCGCGACCGGCGAAATCGTCGCCTTCACCGACTCCGATTGCCGGGCCGACGAAGACTGGCTGCATTATCTTGTCGGCGACCTGCTGAACTCGCGCTGCGCCGGCATCGGTGGTCACAACTTCCTCCCGCCGGACGATTCGCCGACCGCGGCCTGCGTGATGGTGTCGCCGGGCGGCCCCGCCCACGTGATGCTGACCGACCGCGTGGCCGAGCACATCCCGGGCTGCAACATGGCCTTCTACCGCTGGGCGCTCGACAGCATCGGCGGCTTCGACCCGATCTACTGGAAGGCGGGCGATGACGTGGATGTCTGCTGGCGTCTCCAGCAGCGCGGCTACCGGCTGGGATTCAGCCCTGCGGGATTCGTCTGGCACTACCGGCGCAACACGATCCGCGCCTACCTGAAACAGCAGGCCGGCTACGGTGACGCCGAGGCGCTGCTGGAGCGGCGGCACCCGGAAAACTTCAACCGCTTCGGCGGCTCGATCTGGCAGGGGCGGATCTATTCGCCGGCCAAATACGGCGTCGAACTCAACCCGTCGGTCATCTACCACGGCCTGTTCGGCACGGCGTTTTTCCAGAGCATCTACGCGGCCCAGCCGAGCCTGCTGCTCGTGACGGTGACGAGCCTGGAGTTCCACGTGCTCGTGACCCTGCCGCTGCTCGTGCTGGGGTCGGTCGTGCCCTACCTCACCGCGTTCGGTTTCGGCAGCCTGCTGTTCTCGGTGTCGCTGTGCGTGCTCGCCGCGAAGCAGGCGGAACTGCCCCGCGCCAAGACCCACTTCTGGTCGCGGCCGCTCGTGACGCTCCTTTTCTTTCTCCAGCCCGTGGTGCGCGGCTGGGCGCGGCACATGGGCCACCTGCGCGGCCAGCAAACCTCGCCCGGCACGCGTGAAAGCCTCGATTCGCTCAGCCTAGCCGGCCGGGAGGACCAGCTCGGGCAGCTGCTCTACTGGAGCGAAAAGGGCGTGGACCGCATGGCCTTCCTCGCGCGGTTGCTGGAGCGCCTCGATCAGCGCGGCTGGCCCAACAAGCCCGACACCGGCTGGAGCCCGCACGACGTGGAGATCTTCGGCCCCCGCTGGGCCCGGCTCGAGCTCACCACGGCGGCCGAATACTACCCCGGCGGCCGTGAGATCATCCGCTGCCGCCTCGTGGCCCGCTGGAGTTTCCTCGCCCGCGCCCTCTTCTGGTCGGTCGCCGGGACGTTGCTCGTGATCATCGGCTTCGTCGGCCGCTGGCCGATCGTGTCGGACACGCCGGCGGGACCCGCCCGTTGGTGGATCTGGCTGCTGCTCCTGCTCCTGCCGCCGCTGGTCTGGTGGCTCAATTCCGCCAAGCTCGACCTGCTCCGGCTAATCGCCTCGTTCACCGACGACCTCGCGAAGGAGTTCCAGCTGGTGAAGCTCGATCCGGAAACCCTCGACCGGGTGAACGCGAAGCAGGCGAAGGCCAACGGCTGACCTCACGCCGCCGCGGTTCTACGCTCGCCAAACCGCGTTCGCGCACGCTTTCCTGTGCGCGCCATGGCGACTCCGGCTTTCGCAATCCCCGACGATGAGGCCCTGCCGGCCCCGTTGCGGCTGGCGTCGCCCACCGAAGTCTGGAGCGGACGCCGCCGGCTCACCTACTTCGGCGGCTGCGATTACTTCCGCTTCGCCTCGCATCCCCGCGTGATCGCCGCGGCGAACCGGGCCGCCCGTGAGTTCGGCCTGGGTGTGTCCGCGTCCCGCCGCACCACCGGCAATCACCCGCTCTACGAACAGCTCGAACGCGAACTGGCCGCCTTCTTCCGGGTCCCGGCCTGCCGTCTGGTCAGCACCGGCTACGTGACCAATCTCGCGGTCGTCCAGGCGTTGGCCGGCGAATTCACGCATGTGCTCGTGGACGCTGCGGCGCATCCCAGCCTGCACGATGCCGCCTTGCTGTCGGGAGCCAGGCGGGTTGAGTTCCGGGCCGGCGATGCGGGCGACGCGATCCGCCAGCAGCGGAAATTCCCGGCCCAAGCCCGCACAGTGGTGCTCACCGACGGCATCAATCCGACCAACGGCGCCGCGGCGCCCCTCGCCGAACTGCGCGCCGGACTGCGCCCGGAGACGTGGCTACTCGTGGACGACTGTCACGGCTTCGGCGCCGTTGGCGCCACCGGCCGGGGCACGGCGGAGCTGGCCGGCCTCGGCTCCGAGCGGCTGATCCAAACCGGCACGCTCAGCAAGGCGTTCGGCGCGTTCGGCGGCGTCATCCTCGGCGACCACGACCTGATCCGCCGGCTGAACCGGAGCCGCCTGTTCACCGGCAGCACGCCACCGCCGCTGCCGCTCGCCGCGGCTGCGCTCGCCTCCCTGAAACTGCTGGCAAGCTCACCTGCCCGATTGCGCCGGCTTCAAGCCAACGTCACTGTGGTGAAGTCGGCGCTCGTCGCTGCTGGCCGGTTGGACGCCATCACACCTGGCCCGATCTGCCGGATCGTTCCACGGGATGCCGCCGATGAAGCGCGACTCCGACGGCGCCTGCTGCGGGCTGGCATTTTCCCCTCCTTTCTGCGGTATCCGGGATTGCCGGCAGGCGGCGCCTTCCGGTTCGCCGTTTCCAGCGAACATTCCCGCGGTCAACTGGACGCGTTGGTCGGGGCGTTGGTGCGCTAGGCACAACCTCGCTGCCGCTGCGCTTCGGCGAAGAACACCGCCGCTGCGCTGGCCACGTTCAGCGAATCCACGCCGGCGGCCATCGGGATCGCCACCGCCTCGTCACAGGCAGCCAGCACCTCCGGGCGGATGCCGTCACCCTCTGCCCCGAGCACGATGCAGGTGTCACGCCGCAAGTCGGCCTGCCACAGCCGGCGGCGGTCGGTGTGGGGATGCGCAGCGACACAGCGGACGCCGTGTTCCCGCAGCTGCCGCAGCGTGTCGGTGAGCCCTTGGCCCACGATCGGACGTCCTTCCTCGCGGACCCGGCAGCCGAGATACGGCAGGCGGAAGATCGTGCCCATCGAACTGCGCACGGCCCGCCGTAGGTAGGCCGGGGCGCTGGTCTCGCCCAGGATGATCGCCTGCACGCCCAGCGCCGCGGCGTTGCGCACGACTGCCCCGACATTCTCGGCGTTGCTCAGGCCGTCCACGGCGGCAAACAGGTGCGGCCGGGGCAGCGCCAGCAGTTCCGCCACCGTGGCCGGGCGCGGCACCCGCGCGAGTCCCAGCAGCCCCTGGAACATCGAGAAACCCGTGAGGTTCTCCAGCACCTCCTTTTCCGCGACGAACACCGAGATCGGCTCGGAGCGCGCCGCCAACAGCAGTTCGTAAGCGGGAAACCACTTGGGCGGCAGCAGCACGGAAATCACCTCATGCGGCGACTCCAGCAGCCGCCGCACGACCTTTTCGCCTTCGGCCACGAAGAAGCCCTCGTGCCAGTGGTCGAACTGCGCCTTCAACGTGCGGAAGGGCGCCAGCCGCGGATCGGCGAAGTCGGTGATCGGTTGGACCGTGAACACGTCGGAAGCAGGAAGAACCAAGGTTCAATTTCCAATGACCAAACGGAGGGGACGTGACCGGTCCTCCCAATGGTCATTGGTCACTGGTCACTGGTCATTTCCCCGCCGGCTTTCGCGCCGGCAGCACCGACACCTTGAGCCCCGACGCGGCGGTGGCCGAGCGATGGACCTGCTGGGTCGCCTTGCGGAAGTCCTCCGGCTTCGCCCACGCGGTATTGGGCACAAAGGTCTGCGGGTTGCGCTCCACCAGCGGAAACCAGGTGCTCTGGACCTGCACCATCACCCGGTGGCCGCGGCGGAACGTGTGCAGCACGTCGGGGATGGTGAACTCGATCTTCGTGAGCTGGCCGGGCTTCATTGCCTCGGGTTTCTCGAAGCTGTTCCGGAACCGGCTGCGCATCACGTCGCCGCGCACCAGCTGCTGGTAGCCGCCCATCTGGAGGTAGGCCGGGTTGGGCTCGGGATTCGGGAAGTCCGGCTGATACACATCCACCAGCTTCACCACCCAGTCGGCGTCCGTCCCGGTCGTCGTTACGTGCAGCGTGGCCGTCAGCGGGCCGGCGAAGGTCAGGTCCTCCTCCAGCGGTTCGGTCTCATAGACCAGCACGTCGGGACGCGCGGCGGCGAAGCGCTGGTCGTGGGTCGGATAACCCCGCGGATAATCGGTCGTGACCTCCAGGGAGAACGGCACCGGCTTCGCGGGATCGCTCACGTATTCGTCCAAGGCGCCGGCGCCTTCGGCGGGCTTCGTGCCCAGCGCGAGGCGGCCCTGCGGATGGAAGTAGAGCGTCTGTGTCTGCGCCTCTTTTGGCGGCCACACGTCGAACTTCCGCCACTGGTGCGTGCCGGTCTCAAACATCTGCGCCTCGGCGAGGACGGGATTGGTGTCGCCCTTGAGGAAGCGCCGGAAGAAGGGCAGCTCGATCTTCTCGCGGTAGAACTCCGAGGTCTTCGCGTTGAACTTCACGTCGCCCACCCGGTCCCCTGGTCCCCCGGACCACTGGCCGTGCGTCCACGGGCCCATGATCAGCAGGTTGGTGATGCCGGGATTCTGCCGCTCAGTCCACCGGTAGGTCTCCAGCGCGCCGAAAAGATCCTCCCCATCGAACCAACCGCCGACCGTCAGCACGGCGCAACGGACGTTCTTCAAATGCGGCCGGATGTTCCGCGCCTGCCAGAAGGCGTCGTAGTTCGGATGGTCCAAAAACTCCTTCCACGCCGGGATCGCGCCGCCGAACAGCTTGTCGGTGTTCCCCAGCGCGCCCATGCGCAGGTAGAAGTCGTAGCCGTCGGGATTCTTGAAGGGGAACTTCCGGCCGGCATCGCGCAGCGGGTCATCGGACGGCTGCTCGAACCACCAGAAGAAGCCGAAGTTCTGCGACAGGAAGAAGGCCCCGTTGTGGTGCAGGTCGTCGCCGATGAACCAGTCCGTGATGGGTGCCTGCGGCGAGGCGGCCTTGAGCGCGGGATGCGAATCAATCATCCCCATCGAGGTGTAGAAGCCCGGATACGAGATGCCGAACATGCCGACCTGGCCGTTGTTGTTCGGCACGTTCTTCACCAGCCAGTCGATCGTGTCCCACGCGTCGCTGCTTTCGTCGGTGTCCTTCGGTCCCTTGCTGGGGTTGTGGGGCCGCATGTGGACGAACTTTCCCTCCGAGCCGTAACGCCCCCGCACGTCCTGCGACACCATGATGAACCGGTCCTTCGCCAGCGTGGCGAAGGAGCCGCCGGGATCGTTGTAGTTGTCCACGCCGTAGGGCTTCACCGCGTAGGGTGTGCGCGTGAGCAGCACGGGATAGTTCGTCGTGTCGTCCTTCGGCACATAGACACGCGTGAAAAGCCTCACGCCATCGCGCATCGGGATGCGATGCTCGTATTTGGTGTAATGCTCGGCGAGCCACGCCGCATCGGGATTGGCCGGCTTGTCATCGGCCCGGGCCGGGAGGAGGGCGAGACAGAGCGCCGCGAAGATCTGCCGGCACTTCCCCAAAATGGTCGCACGCATGGGGAAGCGTGGAACGAAGCCTGCGCGTTTGGCGAGCGCGGGCTCAGCGCCGGCGGAGGAAGGGGCGCATCTTTTCATCGTGGCTGAACGGGGTTTGATTGCCCCGAAGCGAACCGAAACGAAGTGCGGGCGGTCCTGGCCAAAGTGCTGCCGGCATCTTGCCGGCAGCGGCGGCACCGGACGGCCACGAACCTGAATGCGGCGGTCGGATCGGGCCCGTGGCTCTGGGCGCAAGCCCACTCCGGGCCCGGTGGCCTGCGGCCAGAGTTGAAGCCCGCACCGTCGTCCACCAGTGGCAGGCTGCGCCGCTTCACGGAGCCTGCCGGCAAGATGCCGGCAGCACTTTGGGTGCACCCCGGCGGCACCCAGTTCACTGCGCCTGAACCACGGTGAAACGATGCGCCGGCGGACGAAGCAACCCTTCCGCCCCAACCGCGACCGGAACCTCCCGGACCAAACTCAATCCCGCCAGAACCACGATTCGCCCGACACCTTGTAGCGCACCGCCATCTCTGGCGTCTCCACGGCTGTGCCGCGGTGGAACGACTCCACGCCCGCCAACGTCATGCCGGAGGTCAGCAGCGTGCGCTCGACCGGATACGGTTGGCGACGCTCCACCACCATGCGCTCGATGTGCCGGATCTGCGGGCTGAAGAAGTCCGCCGTGGTCGAGCCGTGCGTCGGCATCGGCAGATACATCTGGCATGAGTGGATCTTCCCCGCGCGGTCCAGGCCGGCGTAGTTGAAGTCGCGGATGTCGAACATGAACAGCGTCGTGTGGAAGCCGTCGCGGTGCTCGATGAAGTAGGCCCAGCCTTCCGGGAAGGTCGCCCGCGCCCACTCGAACGTGACCGCGTCGGTCGGATAGCCGTTTTTCACCGGCAGGTTGTGGCTGCGCGTGAGCGCCGAGACCATGAGCCGCTGGGTGATGCCCCGACCGGCGACGTGTTCCCACATTTTCGCCCCGCGCAGGGCCAGCACGCGCCGGATGCCCACCTCGCCGCCCTTGCGCCGCTCGGACATGCACTGCGCCGTCTCCAAGCCGTGGATGTCGTAGCTGTCCATGCCGCCATAGGCCACACAGACGCTCTCGACGAGCGGGGTGTTGAACGGCAGGTCATACGCCGGCAGGCGCCGCGTGACCGGCAGCGACGAGCCGGCCTGGAACGGGAACTTCAGCCGGCGCGAATCCTCCACCATCTCGACGCATTCCTTCCAGTCGGTGGACAGGTGCTTGTCGTTGAACACGGGCACGCTGCGCCCGCTCGCCTCGAACACCTTCACGACCTCTTTGAAGAACTTGAACCGCGGGTAAAGCGTCTGCCCCTTCTCGTTCTTCGGATACTTGCCGTGCTCGCCGATGATCACGACGCCGTCCACCGCCAGCTTCGGGCCGCCCAGCGTCAGCGCCTCGGCGGTGCTCGGGTAGATGGGCACGTTGAAGCGCTTCGCCGTCGCCCGGGCGAGGTCGCCTTCCGGGAACTGGTCAATGTAGAGCGAGACCAGGTCCACGTCGGGCTTCCGCCACGCGCCCTGCCAGCCATAGCCGAGCAGGAAGCGGTCGATGAAGTGCTGCGCGTGCGAATGCGTGCGCACCTCGGTGCCGATCAGCGCGATGGTTTTTCGGCGGCGGGGCGAAAGTGCGACGGCGCGGTCCGTGGACAACGCCATACCCGCCAATCCCGCCGCGCCGACGGCCAGGAAGGAGCGGCGGGTAACCTCATACCGGCAGGAGCCCGCGTGAGGAGGCTCTGGCTGATATTCCGCATTCCGCACTCCGCATTCCGCATTCAAAATGAGCCTCCTCACGTCGGCTGCTACGGGTTCAGCTTGGGATCGATTCATGGATGATTGGATTGGGTTTGAGGTTCCGGGACGGGCCGCCACAGCAGCCATAGCACGGCCAGTGCGAGCAGCGGGAAACAGCCCGCGACCGCGAAGCCGAGATCGAACGAGCCGGTCTGGTCCACCAGCCGACCGTAAAGTTTCTGCGCCGGCGAAAGCGCCCAGGCCGCCACCCCGCCCAGGCCGCTGATCGTGCCCTGGTGCTTGGCGGTGAAATCCTGCGTGAGCGCGTGATAGATTGGGAACACACCCAACGCACCCGCGCCCGCCAGCAGCAGCACGCCCAGCAAGGCCGGTCCCTTCGGCAACAGCGCCGCGGCCACGGCGAAGGCGCTCAGCGCCGCACACGTCGCGAAGGCCGCCACGCGGGCGCCATGGACCGTGAAGCCGCGGCGATTCAACCAGAGCGTCGCCGCGCCCGCACCGAGCACGCCCACGTCGGTGGCGAGATAGAAGATCGGCAGGAACCACAGCACGTCAGATTCCGTGTAGCCGCGGCCTTCCTGCAGCACCTTGGGCAGCCACGCGCGCAGGAGCTGCCACCAGGTGTTGATCAGCGCGATGACCACGAGCACGACCAGCATCCGCCGGCTGAAGATGGCTTCCCAGAGCGAGCCGCTTTGCGAGGCGCGGACGGCCACGTCCGCGTGAACACCCGGAGCATCCGCCGCCACTCCCAAGTCCTGTCGGCGAATCAGCGCAAACCACGCCACGATCCACACCACGCCCACCGCACCGATGATCTGGAACGCCCCCCGCCAACTGCCCGGCTCCGGCGTGAGCAGCAGGCGCATGAGCAGCGGCGTGAGGATCGCCCCGATGCTCGTGCCGCTCTGGAGCACGCTGTTGCCCAGCGAACGCTCTGCCGGCGCGAGCAGCGCCCGCGTGGTCTTGATGGCGCACGGCCAGTGGCCGCCCTCGAACAGGCCCAGCAGGATGCGGCAGGCGAGCAGTTCCTCGTAGCTGCGCGCATACGCCGTGACGAAGCCCATCGCCGACCAGAGCGTGAGCGCCGCCGGATACACCCAGCGCACGGGTAGGCGGTCCACCAGCAGGCCGAACCCGAGCGACCCGACCGCGAACGCCCAGCCGAAGCCGAACTCGATGTTCCCGTATTGCTCCTGCGACAGCCCGAACTGCGCCGTGATCCGCGACGCCACGGTCGAGAGCGTGACGCGGTCCATGTAGTTGATCGTCGAGGCGAACAGCAGCAGCCCGCACACG
>CAIWAH010000329.1 GCA_903910585.1 uncultured Verrucomicrobiota bacterium | reverse complement strand
CTGCTCGACGTCAGCCAACGCCAGCGGCTCGCCGTCCAGCGGCTGACCGGTGACGCGGTGGCACGGGTGCTGGCCTACTCGGAGTCCGTGGAATTGGCCATCCCCAAGGTGCTCCGGGCCGTCTGCGAAGGGGAAGGGTTTGATTACGGGGAGCTTTGGCTAGTGGACCCGGCGGACAGCCGGCTGAGCTGTGAGTTCTCGTGGCCCGACTCAGACCCGCGGTTCGGACCGTTGGCGCTGGAATCTTCCCGCGCCCGCTTTGCGGCCGGAGAAGGGCTGCCGGGACAGGCCATGCTGCACGGCCGCGCCGTCGTCATGGGCAATCTGGCCGAGGACCGCGGGTTCCTGCAGAAGGAAAGTGCCCGGCAGTGCGGGCTGCGCGGCGGTCTGGCCGTTCCCATCCGGGCAGGACTGAACGTCATCGGCACGCTGGTGCTGCTGAGCGGGACGCATTTGGCGCCGGATTCGGCCTTGCTGGAGATGCTCGGTTCCCTCTGCTCGCAGCTGGGTCAGTTCGTGGCGCGCATGCGGGCCCAGTCCGAGCTGCGGCGGTTTGTCGCTCTCAGCAGCTCGGTGATCTACGCTCTCCGGATCGTGCGCGACCGATTCCGCGCCTACTGGGTGAGCGACAACCTCGAGGCGATGACCGGCTTCTCGCCCGGCGAAGGCATCTACGGGACGTGGTGGCAGGATCACCTGCATCCGGCCGATCGCGCCCGGGTGCTGGGCTCCGTCGCGGAACTGCTGGAGGCCGGCCACCAGGTTCTGGAGTTCCGGTTCCGGCGCAAGGATGGCACCTACATCTGGCTGCGGGATGAAAAGCGGGTGACCCGGAATGCCCTCGGGGAACCGGTTGAGGTAATCGGCTCGTGGACCGACGTGAGCGACCGCCGTCACCTGGAGGCACAGCTCCTCCAGTCGCAGAAGATGGAAGCCGTGGGGCAGCTTTCGGGCGGGATCGCCCACGACTTCAATAACATCCTCGGTTCGATCATTGGAAATGCGCAGTTGGCGAAGCTCGACCTTCCGGCCGGACATCCGGCGGCGGAATCGCTCGACCAAATCGCGACGGGCAGCCAGCGCGCCACCAAGCTGGTGAGGCAGATCCTGACTTTTGCGCGGCAGAGTCCGCAGGAAATGGCGAGGGTGGACCTTGGCCCGGTGATCGGCGAGAGCGTTCGCCTGTTAAAGGCCACGATCCCGGCCACCATCTCGATCCATCTGGTCCTGCCTGCCCCGCTGCCGCCGGTGATCGCCGACGAGACGCAGATCCAGCAGGTGATCCTAAACCTGGGGACCAACGCATGGCATGCGATGGAGGACCGGATCGGCCGACTGGACGTGGTGGTCGAGCCGCTGGACGTCGGTGCCGAGCTGGTGGCCCGGCATCCGGACCTCCAGCCTGGACGCCATCTGCGAATCCGGGTGAGCGACAACGGGCACGGCATGCCGGCGGAGGTGATGCGCCGGGTGTTCGACCCGTTCTTCACCACGAAGGAACCCGGGAAGGGCACCGGGCTCGGCCTGTCGGTCGTTCACGGCATCATCCGTTCGCACAGCGGCCTGATCACGGTGGAGAGCACGCCCGACGTCGGGACGACCTTCGACATCTTCCTGCCCGTCGCGGAGCCGGTGATCACGCCCGTGCCCTCGGTGCCGGCCGCTCCCGCCGCTCCGCCGACGGCGGCTGGTGGCCGCCACATCCTGGTGGTGGACGACGAAATTCCCCTCCTGCGCGTCACCACCCGGGCGCTGGAACGGCTCGGGCACCGCGTCACCGCCTGTCCCGACGCCAAGGCGGCGCTCGAGGTGTTCCCCCAGATCGCCGGCGACGTGGCCTTGGTCATCACCGACCTCAACATGCCCGGGCCCTCCGGCCTCGACCTCGCGCGGTCATTGCGGCAGCAGCGGCCGGACCTGCCGGTTTTGCTCGCCTCCGGGTTCATCACCGACAGCCTGCGAAGCGATGCCCGGGAAGCCGGGGTTGCGGAGATCCTCCGCAAGCCGCTGGGCCTCGAGGAACTCGCCAAAGCCATCCGCACCCACCTGATTTCATGAATGCCAACCCACCCCAAATCCTCCTGATCGACGATGATCGCGATCTGCGCACGATGCTGAGCCGGGCGCTGACCCGCTTCGGCTACGCCGTGGTCGAGGCCGAGAACGGCCGCGAGGCGCTCGTCCGGCTGGAATCCGCCACGTTCCACGTGGTGGTCACCGACATCATCATGCCGGACATGGAGGGCATCGAGCTGATCCTCAAGCTCCACCGCTCCCACCCGGCCCTGCCCATCATCGCGATGTCCGCGGGCGGTCGGATCGGACCGGACAGCTACCTGTCGCTCGCGAAACGGTCCGGTGCCGTGCACACGCTGGTCAAACCGTTCGGCATCGACGAGTTCATCGCCGCGGTGAAGTCGGTCCTGGAACCTTCCGCCGCACCCGCGCCGTAACGGGGTTCAGCGGACGCGGATCTCGACCAGCAGGGCGCGGTGGTCGGAGGCCACGGATTCGGGAAGCACTTCGCTGTGGACCGACCGCCAGGCGCCCGGCGGCCGCAGCAGCACGAAGTCGATCCGTGCTTCGGGGTGCTCCGCCGGGATCGTGGGCTGGGCGTGGGCGGCCGAGGCGTCTTCCCACAGGGACAGCATCCGGACCATCACGCGGCTTTCCGGCCGGTCGTTGAAGTCGCCCGCGATGATGGACGGCACGAGGTCGTTGGCGAACAGGTCCTGCAGGCGTCCGACCTGCAGCCAGCGGTCGCCATCCTCGCGGCTGGCATCCAGGTGCGCGCCAATGAAACGGAGCCGGGGCCCGCCCGGCAGGGCGATCAGGGCGGAAACGGCGATCCGCTGCTCGCGACGTTTAGGGTTGGGCAGCAGATGCACCCGGAAATCCTCCATCGGCCAGCGGCTCAGCAGCATCTGCCCGTAGGCGCCGCCCTGGAAATCAATCGCCTTGCCGAACTGCCCATGCAGTCCCGTCAGCCGGAGGTATTCCGCGGCCTGATCCACCCGGCCGGTGCGCTGGGTGTTCACGTCGATCTCCTGGAGGGCGACCAGGTCCGCCCGGCTTTCGCGGACCACGCGGGCAATGCGTTCGAGGTCCACCTTTCCGTCGGTGCCCTCGCTGTGGTGCAGGTTGTAGCTGAGCACCCGCAGCGAGCGGACCCGGCCACCGGTCACGCATCCGCTGGCGGCGACGGCGGCGACCGGCAGGGCGCTCAGGAATTCTCGGCGTCTCATGGGAAAAGCATCAGGCGGAAACGGCCGGTTGGCGAGCCTGCCAGTGCAGGAGGAAGTGCGTCAGGGCCACGACCACCAGCGCGTGACGGATGGTTCCGTTGGCGATCAGCCGGGGGATGTCGCTGACCGGCACGAGGCGCACCGCGATGTCCTCGGCCGAATCGAACTCGGTGGCGTGCCTCGGCTCGCAGGCTTCGACCACGACCGTGTGGCAGCGGTTGGACTGGATCGCCGGGTTCGGGAAGATCGTGCCGACCTGCCGCGCGGCCGTCCCTTCGTAGCCGGTTTCCTCGCGCAGTTCGCGCTGCCCGGCCGCGACCGGATCCTGTTCGTGCGGATCCATGATGCCGCCGGGGATCTCCAGTTCGACCGTGTTCGAGCCGTGCCGGAACTGCTCGATCATCACGACGTGCCCGTTGGGGGTCACAGCGACGACATTGACCCAGTCCGCGCACTCGATGACGAAAAAGTCGTGCTGGCGGCCGGTGCGGGGATTGACCTTCAGATCGGACCGGAGCTGGAAGATGCGGTAATTGGCGAGGGCCCGCGAGGACAGCGTGGGCCAGGGCTTGATGACGGACTCGGGAGGCATGGGAAAGCTAGGCTCGGAACTCCGGCGCGACAGTGGACGGATTGGCTTGGGCGGCCCATCCGCCCGCCATCAGCCCGAGCAGATGCACCAGCGCCTCGTCGTGGGTCCGGCCTTTCTGTGCGGCAAGCTGACCGGCCCGGCGGTCCAATTGCGCGGCCATTTCCGCGCACTTCTCCGGTGGGCAACCGAGGGCGGCGAGCGCCTGGGCGAGTTGGTCGAGTTCCATGAAAAACGCAAACAGGCGGACGGGATGAACCGTCCGCCTGTTCAGAATCGGTTGCGGTCAGGCCACCGTCGAGCGCGCCACGATGGTGACGCTTTCAACGTGCTGGCGCTGGACCGGGCGGCTGGGCGAACTTTCCCCGGCCGCCTTGCAGGGCGTCGCCGCGATCTTGTCGAGGACGTCGAGTCCCTTCATGAGTTTGCCGAAGGCCGTGTATTGGCGGTCCAGGAACGAGGCGTCGCCATGGACGACGAAGAACTGGCTGCCGGCGCTGTCGGGATGGTTGCTGCGAGCCATCGAGAGCACGCCCTTCCGGTGCGGGCGGTCATTGAACTCCGCCTTGATCTTGTAGCCGGGATCGCCCGTGCCCCAGCGGTGCTCCATGCCGGGATCCTTGGTCAGCGGGTCGCCGCCCTGGATCATGAAGTCACGGATGACGCGGTGGAACGCCGTGCCGTCGTAAAAGCCCTGGCGGGCCAGCTTCTTGAAGTTCTCGACGGTCTTGGGGGCGACGTCGCTCCAGAACTCGACGACCATGTCGCCGGCGGAGGTCTTGATGAGGGCCACCTCTTCGGCGGCGTTGGGATTGCTCATGGAAATTTCGGATTACTTGGCCGGCTTCGTGACGGGCGGTGTGGCCGACACGGGGTTCAGGGTGATGCTTTCGAGCACGACCGGGATCTGCGGGGAACTTCCCTGCGAGCCGCCCACCGGCACCTTTTCCAGCTTGTCCAGCACGTCCAGGCCCTTGGTGACCTTGGCGAAGGCCGTGTATTGGCGGTCCAGGTGGGTCGCGGTGCCAAAGCAGATGAAGAACTGGCTGCCGGCGGAATTCACATCCCGGCTGCGCGCCATGGAGACGACGCCGCGGACGTGGGCGGTGTCATTGAACTCGGCGTTGATCTTGTAGCCCGGATCGCCGGTGCCCCAACGGGCCTGCATGGCATCGTTCTTGGTGAGCGGATCGCCAAGCTGGATCATGAAACCGGGGATCAGCCGGTGGGACTTGGTGCCGTCGTAGAACTTTTCACGGGTGAGCTTCTTGAAGTTCTCGACGGTCTTCGGCGCGACGTCGGGCAGGAACTCGAAGGTGATGTCGCCGAAATCCTTGAACTTGAGCACGGCGACCTCGTTGGTCGTCGCCGGCTTGGCGTCGGCCTTTTTGTCGGCGGGTTTGTCTTCGGCGCGGACGACCGTCAGGGCGGCCAGTCCCGCGCACACGAGCAGGGCGGTGAAAACACGTTTCATGGGCGGGCGGAAGTAGCCACACTGCGGGGCGGCTGTCACGCGGAGTTTGGACGAAGCCCGGCTTTCGCCGCCCGGCTCCCGGAGCGGTTATGGGGAGGTGCCGAGCCATTGGACGGCGTTCGCGATGACCCGCAGCACGTTGGGATCAAAATACACGGGATAGGTTTCGTGCCCCGGGCGAAAATAGAAGATACGGCCTTGCCCGAGGTGCCAGACGCTGCCGCTGCGGAACCATTCGCCGGTCGCCCAGCGTTCTTCCAGAACGACCTCATCAGGCGGCGGCACGTGGAACGGTTCGTCATACATCTCCGTCTGGGGAATCGTGAACGTCCCCGGCAGCCCCTGCGCAATGGGATGCCGGGGTTGGCGAACCACCATTTCGCTCGACTTCCCGTCGCCCCGGTAGGCGGGAAAACAGCAGTTGGGCAAGGTCAGCCGGACCTCGGTGGGGCCCCCGGGCGGCCGCCGATAAATGGCTTGGGGCGAGAGCCGGTCGGTGTATTTGGGAGCGACCAGCGGGCGGGGGAACAGGTCGGATTCCACGAGGCGTGCCGTGGCGCGTTCCTCGGCGGGCAGGGTGGCCCGGGCATCGGTGCGGGCCCGTTCGTTCATCGCCTCGACAAAGGGGCGGGACCAGTGCGCGGAATGCAGGGCGATCAGTTGGAGTCGTCCAGCCTGGATCCTCCGGACGATGTCGCGGGCGACCGGCGCCTCAATCTCCATTTGCCGGACATGGCCCCACCAGACGAGCACGTCCGTCTGATCCAGATTGGCGAGCCCCTGTTGCGGGTCATCGAGCGCAACGGAACTGACCTCCAACCCCGGCACCGTCCGCAAATGCCGGGCGATCTGGTTTCCCAGCCAGTCCGGATAAGCCTGCCGCTGCTGGGGTTGCCGTTCATCCCAGATCCGCACCCGGATGGGCCGGCTCGGCCGGTGAACACACCCGGCCAAGAGGCACACCGCCAGCAACGCGGACGCCAACCACGAGGGGAACTTCATGCCGGGATGCTCGCTAAACCCGGCTCCCGGGCCATCCAGAAATTGGCACCCCCATCCGTTCCGCCGGGGCGCGCCGGGGGTGATTGATGAGGCGGAGGACAACCCCGCAACCAATGCTTCCGGCTGGTGTTCAGTCTCTCATGCGATACGGTCCGCCCGTGCGATTTCGCTCCCGTCTGCCTGTCCTGACCTGCGTGGCCAGCCTGGTGCTCGCGCCCGTTCGGGCCGCCGAGAACCCCGCGGCAGCTGCGCCCGTCACGCCCGGCGGTGCCGCGCCGGGAGCGGAAACCATCGAGCTCGTCCGGTCGCCCGACGGCAAGCCGACCGCGGACAATCCCTATCGCCGGCTCACGCTTCGCAATGCGTTTGGCATCAAGCCGCCGCCCGAACCGGCCCCCGAAGTTCCGGTGGTGGTCAGCAATCCGCCCGTATCGTTGCCCATCTTCGTCACCGGATTTTCCCTGCTGAAGGGCGTGAAGAAGGTTTACCTCGTCGTCAACCGGCCGGGTTCCAAGTCGCCCGAGTATTTTACCGCCGCGGAAGGTGAGGAATTTGACGGCTTCCAGGTGCTGAACATCGACCCGCGGAAGGAAACCGTGAAGGTGATGAACGCCGGCACCGAGGCGACCCTCGACTTCAAGAACAACGGCATGAAACCCGTGGCCGCCTCGACGGTGCCCGGCGGTCCGGTGCCCACTCCGGTGGGCCGTCCCGTGCCGCGAGCTGCGGGCGGCGGCGGCGAAGCGACCATCATCGGAGGACGCGGCAATTCGTCCGGGGTCATCACCGGTGGTCCGCAGCCAATCCTCGATGCGGGACCTGGCTCGGGTGCGGCCGCCGAGGTGCGGGGACGTGGTTCGGTCATCACCGGAGGTGCGGCGGATGCCTCCGCGGCGTCCGCGATCGCGCCGGCGACCGGCTACACGCCGGCGGTGGGGGCCAATCCGGTCGTCCCCATCCCGCGCACGCGCCCGGCGCCGCCACCGCCGCCGTTGCCGCAGTGATATCAGGGGACATGGAGCCTCACGAAGGTTCAGACCCAACCAATCTGGCCGGTCCAATTGGGTTTCAGCCGGGGATTCCGTCGGGGAACTCCCGCATCAGTTTCACGGCCACTTCCCAGGCCTGCTCGTCGCCGGCGAGGTCGCCCCGGCGCAGCAGCCGGCGATGACGGGCGCGGTCGCACTGAAAGGCATCCTCGACCCGCTCCACCAGCGAACGGCCAAGACGGTTGAGTTTCTGGCTGAGCGGACGGCGGCGGGCCCGGTGCTTCAGGCTGGTTTCCCGGAAATAACCGAAGGATTCGTCCACGTATTGCCCGGCGCGTTCTGCGGAAACACCGGCGGCCACCAGTTCGCCGACCAGGCAGGCCCGGAACCGCTGATACATCGCCTCGGCCTGTTGCCGCTCGCCGGTGCGGCCCAGGAAGCTCGCGTTCGTCGGGTGACGTTCCATCAGCAGGTGCATGGCTGGCAGAATCTTGATCCGCCCGCGGATGAGGCTGAGCTGTGAAAGCAGCATTTCGGGCATCGTGTAGGACAGTCGCGAATCAGTCGCCGCCGCGGTGAGGCGGAAGTTGTTCGCCAGTTCGGTCGTGCGATACACCGAATAAAAGTTGGAAAAGAAACTGTCGGCCAGCCGCTGGCAGCGGGCGAACGGTTCCGCATCCGCCACGTCGAATCCCTTCAGGCGCATGGCGGCGAAACGCTGGCGGTCAGGGTAGAGCAGGGCGGTGCGCCCTTGGGCCGAGACATAGCCGGGATTGGTCTCAAGGAAGTCCACGCAGCGGTGACAGGCGGCGGGGAACAGCACGTCATCATCCGCCACCAGCATGACAAACGGTGTCCGCACCTCCGTCAGGGCCAGCGCGAGCTTGCCGACGAAATCCAAGGCGATGCGGCGGTGTTCCACCCGGAGTCCGGCCGCGGTCGCTTCGGCGATGACCCGGGCGTTGGCCGCGGCTTCGGCTTCGGCGCTTGAATCCACGATCACGAAACCGAATCCCGGCGGGCAATCGCGGTAGAATCGCAGCAGCCGGCGCAGGAATGGCGCACGGTGGTGGGTGGGGACGACGCAAGTCAGGCGGTCAGCACTCATGGCGGGGTAGAGCGGCGAAGGGACTTCGGTTTCAGGCACGCCAGAGCCGTTCGTAGCATTCGCGGATGCCGGCGGCTTCCCGGAAAATGGAGAAGCGGTTCACGACATGCTCCCGCGCCGCACGCCCCAGCGCGGCCGCTTTGGTCGGGTCGCTCATCAGGGCGTCCAGATGCTGCTCCAGCGACACGAGGTCATCCTTGTCCACCAGGTAGCCGGTGCGGCCCGGTTCGATCAGATGCATCGCCGCCCCCACCTTCGTCGCGACGGTGGTGGTTCCGCTGGCGCCCGCCTCGATGGGCAGCAGGCCGAAGCCTTCCCAACGCTGTGGCCCCACGTTGATGAGAATCCGCCGGAGCCAGGCCCGGACTTCATCCGAAGGCAGCAAGCCCAGGAAGCGCACCCGGTCCGTGAGTCCGGCCTTCGCGACGCGGGCCTTCAGGTCCGCCTCAAAGGCGGCTTCCTCGGGCGTTACGGCCCCGACGATCACGGCGGTGAAGTCCGGGTGTTTGGGGAGCAGCCGGCACATCAGATCCACGAACCGGTCCGTGCCCTTCTGCGACCGCACCCGTCCGAAGATGCCAATGCCGTATTTGCCCGGCAGCTCCGTCGCCCGCCACGCGGCGTCGCGATCCGCCTCCGGGACGTAAAGGGTCGTGTCCACGCCGTGCATGTTCACCGTGTAGGGGTGCCGCAGATAGGAGCCGGCTTCGGGTGACGCCGCCAGCAGCGCGTCCATGCGGGAAATCAGGAACTTGGTCCAGCGGCTGTGGTCCCGCTGGGCATCGGAGGTGAACACCAACTTCAGCTTCGGCCCGCACCAGAGGCGCAATAGCACGCCCACCAGCATTTCGAAGTTTCGCCGGGCATGCCAGATCCGGCAGGGCCGGCCCGGAGGCGCATGCCGGCCATTTCGGAGCAGATCCCGGAGCGTGACCTGTGGCCATCCGGGCGGGAGGTTGGGCCCGACTGATGCGATTCGCAGCTCCCGCTCCTGCACGGGCAGAAGCGCCGCGATGGTCGAGGTGATGCCGGAATAGCGGAACTTGAGATTCGGGGCGATCACCTCGATCTCGGAAGCCCGGCGGATGTTGCGCTGCATCGGACAGCGAACTTATCGGGGACCGAGCGAGGGCACCAGTCCGCGGTATGGCGGGGCTCGACCCGTCTGTCCGCTCCTGCCACGCTGAGGCGATGCCGCGTCCCTGTCCGGTCTGCCAGCAAGCACACCCGCACCGTTCGCCCTATTCCCGGGGCGAATGGAATCTGTGTGCATGCCCGGCGACCGGGCTTTCCTACCTGGAGAATCCGCCGGCCTATGCCGCCTTGGAGACGGAGTTCGCATTCGAAGTTACCTACCAACAGGAACAGCAGCGACGACGCGAAGCCGAACCGATGTGGTCGCGCCTGAGCGACTTCATGAAGGATGTGCGCCGGCTGCTGCTGCCCCGGCGGAACAAGTTCCTGCACCTGGCCCGCGAAGCCTGGCGGCGACAGGGTAGGCCGGCCGAATTCCGGGTGCTCGATATTGGCTGTGGCTGGGGCAACATGCTGGAGGCGATGGCCACTGCATTCGCGGAGGGCGGCGTCCGCCTGGTGCCATTTGGAGTCGAAATTTCGAAGGAGCTGCACCGGATTTCTTCCGCCCGGTTCGCCCCGCTCGGCGGACGGGTCATCAATGCCCCGGCGACCGAAGGCATCCGGCAGTTCGCCGGCGAAACACTCCACTGTGCGCTGCTGTCGTCCTACCTCGAGCACGAGGTCGCGCCCGGAGAGGTGTTGTCGGCCCTGCGAGAGCGATTGGTGCCCGCGGGGAGGGTGCTGATCAAGGTGCCCAACTTCGCCAGCTGGAACCGCCATTTTCGCGGAGCCAAGTGGTGCGGGTTCCGGTTCCCAGACCATGTGAACTACTACACCCCGGACGCGTTGCGGAAACAGGTCGAGCAGGCCGGTTTGTCCGTCGCCCGGATGGACTGGACCGATGTCTTTCCTCTGTCCGACAACATGTATCTGGTCGCAGCCAGCCCGGAGAAATCAGTTTAGGCGATTTAGGTTGGAGCCCGCTGTTTCCATCACGGCTGCACCTGCGGCAACGCCTCGATCCGCACGATCTTCGCGTCCCGGTTGTTCTCCCAGCCGGTGCCAAACTCGATCAGGTAGAGGGCCCCGTCCGGGCCGAGTTCCATTTCCATCGGGCGCTTGAGGGCGATTTCCGGGGCAAAGCGTTCCAGCTTCATGGCCTCGCCGGCGTCGTTCAGGCGCGCGGTGATGATCCAGTGGCGTTCCCAGTCGTAGAGGAAGAGGCAGCCGTCGTAGGCCACCGGCAGTTTGCGGGCGGAGGTCAGCTTCGGATCAAAACGATACACCGGGCCGGCGCAGGCCGTCCGACCACCGCTGCCCACCACCGGAAAACGCGCCGAAGGACCGTAGGGATAGTAGATCCACGCCGGACGGGCCGGGGGAAGTTCCGTGGGCCCGGTGTTGTTTGGTGAAAGGTTCAGCGGCTTGGCCGCGTCCTGAGGATCGCCGGACTGCTTCGTGGCAAAGTCGTAGGTTCGGTAGGGCTTGTTGTCCGCGATCAGGAACGGCCAGCCGAAGTTGCCGGCGGTGCGGGTGCGGTTGATCTCGTCGAAGCCGGCCGGGCCGCGTTCCGGTTTGGGCTCGCGGGCATCGGGTCCGACCTCGCCCCAGGTCAGCGTGCCCGTGACGACATCCACGGCGATGCGGAAAGGATTGCGGCAGCCCATCACAAAGATCTCCGGCCGGGTCTTCGGCGTGCCGGGCGGGAACAGGTTGCCCTCCGGGATCGTGTAGCGGCCGTCGGGCTCGGGATGGATGCGAAGGATCTTTCCGCGCAGGTCATTGGCATTGCCGGAAGAGCGGGCGGCATCGAACGGATAGCGGCCTGCGCGCGTATCGTTCGGATTGAAGCCGTCGGACTCGAACGGGTTGGTGTTGTCGCCGGTCGAGAGGAAGAGATTGCCCGCGCCATCGAAGGCCAGCGAACCGGCCTCGTGACAGCAGACCTCGCGCTGGACCGGCACGCGCAGCACGACCTTTTCCGAGGCGAGGTCCAGGGAATCGCCGATCAGCGCGAACCGCGACACCCGGTTCTCCGGGGTCTCGCCGGCCGGCGACCAATAGACGTAGATCCAGCCGGTGCGTGCAAAGTCCGGTGCCAACGTGAGGCCGATCAGGCCCGCCTCCCAGCTGCCACGGTCCGGTTCCTTGGCGTTGATGGCGTTCAGGTGACCGTGCACCTGGAACTTCGCGGCGAGCACAGTCTCCTTGGTGTCCGGTTTCCAGATCCGCACGTTGCCGAAGCGCTCGACGAACAGCACCCGGCCGTCCGGCAAGGGCGCGAGCTCCATCGGGTTGTCGCAGTTCTCGACCAGCACGGTCTTGCGGACGCCGGCCGGAGCCTGGGCGAGGGCCACGGTCGCGACGAGAAGTTGAATGGCATGGGCCATCCGGAGGGACAGGCGGTTCATGAGGTGAAGCTGGGACGAAGTCTGCCCGTAGCGGCGGAAAACGCGATGCCGGATTCCGACCGCGCCGGTGCCGGCGAACTTACCGGTTCATTCCGGCGCGGATTCCCGGCAGACTCCGGGCATGTCGGCCGGCCGCCAGTATCACAACATCGCGCTCGTGGGGTTCATGGGCGCGGGGAAGTCCACGGTCGGGCATGTCCTTGCGGAGATCCTCGGATTTGAGCTGGTGGACACCGACAAGGTGATCGAGTCCCGGGCCGGCAAGCGCATCTCCGACATCTTCGCCGAGGAAGGGGAGCCGGCGTTCCGCCGGCGCGAGTCGGACCTGGCCCGCGAACTCGAGTCCGCCCACGGCAAGGTGATCTCCACGGGCGGCGGCATGGTCGTGAACCCGGAGAATCTCGAAAGCCTGCGCCGGCACGCGCTGATCTTCTGCCTGTGGGCCTCGCCGGAAGTCATCTTCGAGCGCGTGCGGCACCAGTCGCACCGGCCCCTGCTGCAGACGCCGGATCCGCTCGGCAAGATCCGGGAACTGCTCGGGGCCCGGGCGCCGTTCTACAAGCAGGCGGACGTGCTCGTGGGCGTGGACTACCGGGCGCCGGTCGAGACGGCGCGTTTCATTGCGGCATCGTTCCGCCGCCAGCGCGCAGGAGTTGCGGCGGCGGTTTCAGCGTGAACGGCGCCATCGGTCTGCGGCGATGAAGGCACGGATCCAGCAACGGGCGCACGAACTGGGCTTCGACCTGTGCCGGGTGACCTCCGCGGCTCCGCCGGAATCCGCACCGCATCTTGACCGGGCCCTGGCCGAAGGACGCCACGGGGAGATGCAGTGGCTATCGCGCAACGCCGACAAACGCCGCGATCCGGCCCTCGTTCTGCCCGGCGCACGCAGCATTGTGGGGTTGGCAGTGAGTTATGCGGACGGACCGGACGTCCCCGGCGGACGTTCCGGTTCAGGGGAGCCTTCCGCCGCCGGCGGATTGAACGGGGCAGGGCGGGGAACTGTCGCCCGGTATGCGCGGTATCAGGATTACCACGACGTCTTGGCCGGGCCGTTGCGGGAACTGTCCGCGTTGCTTGATGAGTTGGGCGGTCCCGGCACCCGCTCGCTCTGGTATGTGGACACAGGACCTATCCTGGAGCGGGACCTCGCCCAACGGGCCGGTCTCGGCTTCGTCGGCAAACACACCAACCTGATCTCCCGTCAGCTGGGCAATTGGTTCTTCCTCGCGGAGATCCTGACCACGGCGGAACTCGAGCCGGACCAACCGGAGCCGAACCGGTGCGGCCACTGCACCCGCTGCCTGAAAGCCTGTCCCACAGCCGCCCTGCCGGCACCCTTCACCCTCGATGCGCGACGTTGCATTTCGTATCTGACCATCGAGCTGAAGGGCAGCATTCCTGCCGAACTCCGGCCGCTGCTCGGGAACCGCATCTATGGCTGCGACGACTGCCTCGCGGTGTGTCCGTGGAACCGGTTCGCCCGGGCGGCGTCGCTGCTCCAGCCCTACGGACGCCCCGATTTGGCCGAGCCCGACCTGCTGGAACTGCTCGCGCTGGATGCCGCGGGTTTCAAGGCGCGTTTCGCGGGCACGCCGATCCTTCGCACCAAACGCCGCGGCCTGCTCCGCAACGTCTGCGTGGCGCTCGGCAACGTGGGCGGTCCCGCTGCGTTGCCGGCCCTGGAACGCGCGCGGAACGATCCCGAACCGCTCATCGCCGAGCACGCTGCCTGGGCGATCGGCGAAATCTCACGCCGCAGGGGTTGAACTCGCGGAGAACTCCCCGTGCTGCTCGGGCGCCGATTCGCCGTTGAACCCGACCGGCGCATCTCTCAACGTCCGCCGCATCCCGTCGCCCACCGCCGGGTCCGTCGCACCGCATGCCCATGACTCCTGCCGCCACTCCGTTCGAAGCCGGCGCGTTCCATCCCGACCACGGCACCCGGCGCGTGGCCGGCCGCATGAGTCTCGAGGGCGGGCTCGTGCGGTTCGAGGCGGAGTCGCTTCAATTCACGTTGCCGGTCGAGGGACTGACCGTTCGCCTGGGAGGCGCCAGCGACCGGCTCATCTTCTTTGAACATCCGGAGATGCCCGGCATTTCGGTGTTCACGTCGGACCGGACGGTTCTGGAGCAGCCCGCGTTTGCCCAGAACGCCGCGCTCGGGCGGGCCCGGGGAAAGATCCGGCAGACCCAGTGGCTTTCGCGCGGGGTGCTGTTTGCGGTGGTGCTCGCCCTCGCCGCCGTGCTCGCGGGAATCTGGCTGGCCAAGGATTCCATGGTCGAGTCCGTTGCGGCAAAGGTGCCCGCCGGGTGGGAGCAGAAGCTCGGCGAGGCGGCCTTCGTCCAGTTCAGCCTCGGACACAAGTTCCTGACCGACGACGAACTGAAGCGTCAGCTCGACCAACTGGCGGCACCGCTTCTCGCGGTGGTGCCGCAGGACCGCTATCCGTTCACGTTGCATCTCGTCGAGGATCCGTCGCTCAACGCCTTCGCGCTGCCGGGCGGCAAGGTGATGCTGCACTCGGGCCTGCTGCTCGCGGCGGATACCCCCGAGGAAGTCCTCGGCGTGCTCGCCCACGAGCTGGCCCACGTCACCCGCCAGCACGGCGTGCGCGGCATCGTCAGCAATCTCGGCCTCTATGCGGTGGTGACCTTCTTCGTCGGCGATGTCTCGGGGGTGGCGGCGATCCTGGTCAACAACGCCCCCTTCCTGCTGTCGCAGAAATTCTCCCGCGACCACGAGCGCGAGGCGGACGAACAGGGCTTCCGCTATCTGGAAGCGGCCGGGCTCAACCCCCGCGGTCTGATCACGTTCTTCGACAAGGTCCGCGCCGAGGAAGAATCGCTGAAGGCCAAGGTTCCGGGCGGGCAGGCCTTGGACGCCCTCGGCTTTCTGAGCACGCATCCCGCCACCTCCGAACGACAGGCGCGACTCGAACGTCTCATCGCCGAATCCGGCCGGCGGGACGCCTTCAAGGCGGTGGACCTCGATTTCGCCGCTTTCCAGCAACTGCTCCGGAGCAAACTTTCCCTGATGGGTTCTGCCACCAACTCCGCCGCCCCACTCCAAGCACAACCATGAAGACCACCATCGAGGGCGCGCCCTCGTTTGCCTATCTGCACGTTGACCTCGACTCCGGCGAAAGCGTCGTGGCCGAATCCGACGCCATGTCGAGCATGTCCGCCGACCTGGCCCTGAAGGCCTCGTTCAACGGCGGCCTGTTCTCGGGCCTCGCGAAGAAGTTCCTCGCGGGCGAGACGCTGTTCGTGAACACGTTCACCAACACCACCAACGCCCCGCGCCGCGTCACGCTCGTCCAGACCACGCCCGGCAACATGCGTGAGGTGCAGCTGAACGGGGAGACGATCTGCCTCCAGCCCGGCGCCTACGTCGCGTCCACGCCGGGGCTGAAGCTGGGCCTGCGCTGGGCCGGGTTCGTGAGCGGCATCGCGCGGGAGGGCTTCTTCAAGCTCACCGTCAGCGGCACTGGCACGCTCTGGTATGGCGCCTACGGCGAACTCCTCGAACGTCAGGTCGAGGGCGAATACATCGTCGATACGAGCCATCTCGTGGCCTACGAACCGCAGTTGAAGCTCAAGCTCCAGCTCGCCGGCGGCATTTTCTCCAGCCTGTTCGGCGGCGAAGGTTTCGTCACCCGCGTCGAGGGCCGCGGCAAGGTCGTCATCCAGACCCGCAGCCTCAGCGGGCTCGCCAGTTGGCTCAACCCCCGCATCTGAACCGCCATGGACATCGAACTTCTTTCCCGGCCCGGCAACGCCGCTGCCCGCGTTTACCTGTCGCCCGGCGAACACCTCACCACCGAGTCCGGCGCGATGATCGCCATGAGCGACGCCCTCACGCTGACCACGACCACGCACAAGCGCGAGTCGGGTTCCGTGATGGCGGGACTCAAGCGCATGCTCGCCGGCGAATCGCTCTTCCTGAACCACTTCTCCGCGGGCGCCACCGGCGGCGAAGTCTTCCTCGCGGCCACGCTTGCGGGCGACATGCTCCGCTACGACCTGCGGGGCGAAAACCTCGTCGTCCAGGCCGGCTCGTTCGTGGCCTGCGAGAGCGGCGTGAACGTCAGTTTCGGCTGGCAGGGCTTCAAGTCGTTCCTCTCCGGTGAAAAGGCCTTCTGGCTGCACCTCAGCGGCACCGGCCCGGTCATCCTGTCGAGCTTCGGCGCCATTTATCCCGTCGAGGTGGACGGCGAATACATCGTGGACACCGGCCACATCGTCGCGTTCCAGGAGACGCTCAATTTCAAGATCACCAAGGCCGGGGGCAGTTGGGCCACGGCCATCTTTGGCGGCGAAGGCCTCGTCTGCCGCTTCTCCGGTCGCGGCACCGTGTGGTGCCAGAGCCACAACGCCCGCGGCTTCGGCCTCGAAGTCGGCCCGAACCTGAAACCCCGCTGAACCCCGCACCCCGCTTCGCCCATGCAAATCCATCTCTTCCGCAATGGCGTCCAGGAAGGCCCGTTCCCGCTGGAACAGGTCCGCCAGATGTATGCCGCCGGTGACCTCAAGCCCACCGACCACGTGTTCCACGAGGGCCTGACCGACTGGGTGCTGGCCAGCCAGTCGCCCGCGCTCGTGCCGTCGGCGCCGCCCCGGGTGCCGCCCGTGCTGGCCGGCCCGCCGCCGCTTGCCGCCGCGACCTCGGCGCTCCTGAGCCCGGCGCAGACTGCCGATCCGCGCCGTGACTTCGACTACCAGATCGAGGGCCGGCCGGACTTCGCGTTCCTCACCGTGCAGGTTCCGGCCAACCGCACCCTCAAGGTCGAGGCTTCGGCCATGGCCACGATGGACACCAACCTCCAGATGAAGACCCGGATGCGCGGCGGCCTGACCCGCTTCCTCACCGGCGAAAACATCTTCGTGAACGAGTTCACCGCCGCCGGCGGCCCGGCGAGCATCGGCATCGCCCCGGGCGCGCCGGGCGACCTGGAACACGTCTATCTCGACGGCGACGGGCTGTTCCTCCAGAGCAGCGGCTACGTTGCCAGCAGCCCGGACGTCACCCTCGACAGCAAGTGGCAGGGCTGGAAGGGCTTCTTCAGCGGCGAAGGGCTCTTCCTGCTCCGCTGTTCCGGCCGCGGCGACCTGTGGTTCAACACCTATGGCGCGATGTTCTGCGTGAACGTGAACGGCAGCTACGTGGTGGACACCGGCCACGTCGTCGCCTTCACCGACAGCCTGCAATACGAGGTCGGCCGGATCGGCGGCTACAAGTCGCTGTTCTTCTCCGGCGAAGGGCTCGTGTGCCGGTTCCGCGGCCAGGGCCGGGTCTGGATCCAAACCCGCCGTCTCGGTGCTTTCGCGAGCTGGATCCAGCCCTTCCGGCCGGTGAAAAACCGGGGGTGAGGGCGGGTTCGTGGTCCAACCTTAAAAAACAAAAATGGGAAAACTGCTGCCACTGCTGCTGGTTGGCCTCGCGATGGTGTCCGTCGCGAAAGCCGCCGCCGTGCTCGCCGACCGGCAACTGGTTGGGTTTCCCAAGACCACGGCGACCCCGCCTTTTCGCAATTGGCATCGGCTGACTGTTGTCGGCGATCAGGTGATTCTAAACTTGGCGGTTGACGGGGGGGAGCCGGTTTACGTTCGGTGAATCTACGCACGCTCAATTTGGCCACGGTGGTTCCGTTGGACGAGGTGCGTTTGCAATTGGCCCAGAATGAAGAAGTCAATCGCTTTGGCGCGGTTGGCCTCTATTTGTCTGCCGTGAGCGAACGGTTGGTAGCCTTGGTGGCACTCTCTTTGAACTATAGCAGCCCATACCCGCAATTCTTGATCCTAGTGGATCGCCAACGGTTCCCGAAGGTGCTGGCGGTGTATCCGCTGGGTAAAATAGAGAACCCGAGCAACAGTGAGGGGCCTAGCTATTTGACCGGCGCCGCGTTTCTGGGAGATCGGCTCTTCCTCGGCCTGCCCCGGTGGACTGGCCCCAACGTCAATCAATTGGAGGAACCGCTGATCAGTTCCGGGCTGGGGGAGTTTTCCGTGTCCGGCCTGCCCCCGCGCAACTTTGCCACCGGAGGGATCAAGTTTAGCTCCACGGACGACCTGCACTTCAGCGGCGAAAACCTGCTCAGCTTTCACACGGGCGCAAAGGATTCGCTGATTGCATGGCGCGAGCGGAATGGGGCGTGGGAAGTGGCCTGGAAAAGGGTGGCCCTTGAGCTCGACAATCCTGTCCACTGGGTTGGCGAGCAAGGGGAAGGCTTCTGGATCACTGCGGATTACGTATTCCATCCAGACTTTGTGGAGCAGCGCCCGCCGTTGTCCTGGATCAGGTTGGCGGACGGGGAAACCCGCCCCTGGACGAACCGGCCGGGCCATGAGGTTCCGCTCATCAACTATTCCGGCACCGTGTTCCGGGACACCGTGATTCTGGCCAACGATCAGCGGACCGCAACGTTTACCCTGACGCAGGTCGGCACCAATGCCGTGCCCGGGATCGTGGCGTTGGACCCGGAAACCCGCACCGTCCTGCCGTGGCGTCCGGTGGACTCGCTGGTGGGTCAGAACGGGCTGAGTCTCTTGGGCACCGAGCGTTATCTGCTCATTGCCACTGGCACCGACCTGCGGGCTTACACCGAGCGGGGCGCGGTCTGGCTGGACCCCGTGGGCACCGCCGGGTCGGAACTGCGCCTGCGGCTCACCGGCACGCAGGGCGACCGGGTGGTCGTGGAAAGCTCCGGCGATCTGCGCCAGTGGGAGGAAATGTCCGTGCGGGAACTGCGCGCCGAGGCCGACCTCGACGTGGTGGTTCCCACGACCGCTGAGGCCCGTTGGTTTCGCGCGCGGGTTGTGGCATCGCCGTGATGGCTGGGGGCGGGCCGGTCAATTGGCCGCCCCGCGGGATTTGACCCGCCGGGATTCGCCGCCACCGTGGCGCATGGCTTCGAATGTCCTCGGCGCACCGCTGCAAGCCTGCTGCCGTGATCCCCTCACCGGTTTCTACCGCGACGGCTTCTGCCATACGGGGCCGGAGGAGTTCCTGGCGTTTACCAGGTCCGTCGGGAATGAGCTGTCCACGCCGCTGCCGGCGAAGGCCTCGTGTGCCGGTTCCGCGGCCAGGGCCGGGTCTGGATCCAAACCCGCCGTCTCGGTGCTTTCGCGAGCTGGATCCAGCCCTTCCGGCCGGTGAAAAACCGCGGGTGAAAGTCCGCTTCCCGGGCTAGGCCGGGTGAAAGGTGCCCCGCCGTGCGATTGCACAGGCGGGGCCTTTGGGAGTCACCGGTGCTGGGGGTGCTTACTCGCCGGCGTCGATGCGGTAGAAGCGGTTCGGCTCGGTGCCGCTGAACGAGAAGATCAGGTCGCCATTTTCGATGACCGCCTCGCCGGCGCCGACGGGGAGCTTCTGCCAGGTCTGCAGGTCGCCGGTCTCCTGCACGCCCAGGCGCAGATGAAACAGTCCGCTCTGATCATCCCGGGTGAGCAAAGGCCGGCCGGGATACAGCGCGCGCACCTGCCCTTCGGCGAGCTTGGCCAGGCGGCTCGCGACTTCCGGGTGGGCTTTCAGGGGATCCAGTCCCAATGCGATGGCCAATCCGTCGTCGATGCCATCGCCCGAGGTGTCCCGCTTTCGGGGATTGGTGCCGCGGGTGAACTCCGCGAGGTTGGCCAGGCCGTCCCCATCGGGATCCAGCGTGGCGTCGGCCGCCAGCGCCGGGTTCAGGCCGTGGGAAGTTTCCCAGGAGTCGGTGATTCCATCGCCGTCGTTATCGGTGATGTTGACGGTGACCGGCACGGAGGCGGAATCGCCACGCTTGCCCTTTGTGTCCAGCGGCGTGGCGACAAGCTGATAAGTGAGCCCCTCCGTGAGGCCGGCCACCGACGCCACGGCCTGAAAGCCGATCGCCGTGGCCGGCTGTTCGGGCGTCAGGAACATGGGCTCGCCCACGGGTTGGCCGTTGCTGAACCACCGGTATTCGATGGCTGCCAGCAGGGGATTTGGCTCCAGCAGGGAATCGTCCTTTTCGAAGGCGCGGCTGAAGGCGACCGACCAGTTGCCGGCGGTATCGAGGGTGCGCACGGTGAGCCAGTGCAGGCCCGGGCTCAGGCCGGCGATGGTCGCAGGCGAAATCATCACTGACACACGCGACTCCTGGAACGGTGCCAGGGCAGTGGGCGTGCCCTGGCCCGGACCGGGGTCGGTGTCAAAGTAGTATTCGGCCAGCACCAGCCTGGGCTCCTCGGATGGCGGATTGTCGATGCGCTCAAAGGCGCGGCTGAAGGCAACCGACCAGTTGCCGTTCGCATCGAGAAACCGAACCGTGAGCCAGTGCACGCCAATCGGCAGGGCGGCGATGGTGGCGGCCGGCACCTCCACCGACAGGCGGTTGTCCCCGCCCGGGGGCAGTCCGGTGATGGCGGTGCCGTTGCCCGGGCCGGGATCGTAGTCGATGTAATACTCGGCGACGACGAGGTCGGCCGCGGGGGCCGACAGCGACAGGACGGCGGCTGCCAAGGCAGGCAGGGCCAGCAGGCGCGAAATGGGCGTCATGGTTCCCGGGAATGTTGAAGGATGGGAACAGCGCTCAGAACGACTTGGCCTCGACCTCGAAGCGCAGGCCGCTGGTGCTGGTGGCGCTGGACGGACTGACGAGGTGCGTGATGCGCGGGCGTGCGGGCACACCGCTGATCAGATAGGGGTTGGGCCCGCCAAACATGCCCAGGTCCACGCCGTTGAGACCGATCCCGATGCCGGGTGAACCGGCCTTGAGGCGGTAGATCTGGTCGGCCTTGAGGCCCTGTTCGAAGACGTCGGCCACAAACGCGATCGTGGGCACGTTGCCGACACCGGGTGGCAGCGGGGATGCCTTGCCTCTTGCATTGAGCCCACCCGCCACCATCGAGTAGGTCACGGAACCCTTGAGGTTGGCTGACCAGTCGCCGGGCGCATCAGATGTCGTGACGAAAGTGCAGTTGGAGATGGAGGACTCGACCGCAGAGGAGGCATGACCCGAGATCACGCAGTGCTCCACCGTCGTTCCGGGGTCAATAACTAGGTGCCCAATCGAAGAACTGCGAACGATGGAATAGTTTGCCTGAGGGGAGGAGCCCCCAGCGTAATGTTGCACCCAACAGCGGGTGATGGTGACCGGATTTGCTGGACCGCCGTCTCCGTTAACTCTCCCGATCCGGCATTGGTCGAGAAAGATTCGCCCGACACCACCTGACTTATAGACTTCACCCATATCCAGACCGCGGCAGGTGCTTGCTGCTGAGGTGGACTGGAAGGTCTGGGTCTCGATGAAACCAAAGTTCAGCCTCTCTACCAACGCGGCCTCCTTGGTGATTCCAGGAATGCTGTTTTCCTGGAGGAAATAGCCGGGGCCGACGAAGTGCAGTTTCTTGGTCACACGGGCTGGCCCGTATGAGGTTGCCGATCCGGCGATGAGAATCGTGTCATCGACCTCGGCGGCATCGACCGCCGCCTGGACGGAGGTGAACATGGCAACGGAGCCGGCCTTGTTGTCCACGGTGATGACCTTGGCGGACACAAAGACGGAACTGGCGACGAGCGCGAGTGCGTAGTTGAACAGTTGTTTCATGCTTTTCGATGTAAGTGGCTGATCACCGGGACGAGTATTTTGCGGGTCAGCTTTGAAGGTGTTTTAGTCTGAACGCTCCGGCTACCCGGGGAGGGTGCCCGCTGCTCCATGCAAAAACCTCTCCGGTAAGGTAATGCGGTCCGGCCGACCCAAGGCAAGGCTGCCTCAACTACCAACTGTGGCTAGACGGTATGGGGGGCTTTTGGGGCGGGCGCAATTTGTAGCAGCAAAACCCAGCACTGGCTTCGGCGGCCCCTAGGGACCCAACTTTAACGCCTTGAGCGTGGCGCTCGTTGACCACTGTCGGCGTGACCGCTGGAAGACATTGACCCGCCGGGATTCGCCGCCACCGTGGCGCATGGCTTCGAATGTCCTCGGCGCACCGCTGCAAGCCTGCTGCCGTGATCCCCTCACCGGTTTCTACCGCGACGGCTTCTGCCACACGGGGCCGGAGGATCGCGGTCTCCACACCGTCTGCGCGGTGATGACGGAGGAATTCCTGGCCTACACCCGCACCGTCGGGAACGACCTGTCCACGCCCGTGCCGGCGTATGGCTTTCCCGGGCTGGAACCCGGCGACCGCTGGTGCCTGTGCGTGACGCGTTGGGCCGAGGCCCTGCGCGCGGGTTGCGCCCCGCCGGTCGTGCTCGCGGCCACCCACGTCAGCGCACTGGAGTTTGTCTCCCGCGAAGACCTGGAAGCCCACGCGGTGGCCTGACGTTGCCGGCAGCGGTCCGTCAGCCCCCGTCGGTGAGTAGGCTGGGGCTTTGGGCGCAGGTGGCATACGCCTTCCGCCGTATCGACGGCCGCAAGGCAACGGTGTAGGTCTGCGGCGGTTGGCAGCGCGGCGAACAGCGGTCGGCCCGGTGTGCAGCGGCGTCGGGCTGGGATTTTTTCTGCTGGCGGTCCTTTTTCTCGGTGGAGGAGGGCCGCGGTTTGCCTTGGGGCAGGGTGCCGAGGCCAGGCTGCGCACGACGGAGGAGCTCCGGTCGCTGGCACCCGAAGAGGCGACCCGGGGCCGGCCGGTGCAATTGCACGGCGTGGTAACCTACGCGGACGCGGCGGCCGGCGTGTTCTGGTTGCGCGATTGGGGGATGGGTGTGCGCGTGCGGGCGACGAATGCCGCCGTGATCGCCGGCGACCTGGTGGAAGTGACCGGTCAGAGCGTGTTGGGGTTCGCACCGGAAGCCCGCGCCGAGGTGGTCAAACGGCTGGGGTCGTCGCCGCTTCCGCCACCGTTCGCGGTCCGGCCCGATCGCCTGAATGCCGTCACCAACGACGCCCAATGGGTGCGGCTCGCGGCAACCGTGACCTCCGTGCAGCCCCAGGCGGGCGGCTGTGCCGTGAGTTTCGAAGTCCGCCGGGAGTCGCTGGAGGGGTTCCTGACATTGAGCGCCGGGGAAGCGGCGCCGACGAATCTGGTGGGGGCGAACGTGTTCGTGCAGGGGGTGCTGGAGGCGCGCACCAATGCGGCCGGGCAGTTTGCCGGCATGCGGCTGCTGGTGCCCGGCGCGGGATCACTCACGCGCTCGCTCCTCGGTGCCTTCCGGGTCCCGACGGTGACGAACACCGTGGCCGATCTGGAACGGCGCCTGACCAACGCCCCCAATACGCGGGCCACGGAGTTGGGCGGCTTCGGCATCCTGAACCGTCCGGTGCAGGTGTCGGGCATGGTGCTGTTCCAGTCCCGGCCCACGCGACTTTACTGCCGGGACGAGACCGGGGCCTTCCGGGTGGAGCTTTCCGCCGCGGCGGCTTTTGAACCCGGCGACCAAATCGAGGTGGTCGGACAGGCGGAATGGGTGGACCGCCAGATTTGGATCAACGGGGCGGTGGCCCGAAAGACGGGACGCGGGGAGCTGCCCGCGCCGCGCCGGCTGAGCGTGCGGCAGATGCAGGAGGCGACCAACGATGGCCGGCGGGTGACCGCGCGCGGCCGGGTGGTGGGACATCAGCGGGTCACCCTGGTGGGCATCGTGCGCGAATCGGTGGCGCTGGAAGATCCCGAGGACGGCGGCATTTGGAACCTGCGCCTACCGGACCGGAGCGGACTGTTCGCCCGGTGTCCGGTCGGGGCCTTGGTCGAGGGCACGGGGTTGGAGGTGCTCAGTCCCCAACAAGGCGGACCGACCATTCCCGCCGTGTATCCGAATTCCCTGGCGGAAGTGGTGCTGGTCGAGCCGCCGCCGTTCTGGACGCCGGTTCGCCTGCGCGGTCTGGCAGCGATCATCGCGCTCGTGGGCGCGGGCACGGGTGTCTGGTTGCTCGTCCAGCGGCGCCGGTTCCTGGCGACGGCCGCGTCGGAACGGCGTCTGCGCTCGCTGTTGCAGCATTCGTTCGACGCGACCTTCGTCCTCGGGACCGACGGGGCGGTGAAATACATGACGCCGGGCGCAGAGCGGCTGCTGGGTGCCGGTCCGGTGCGGCTGGGTGACGCCGCCGGCCGGATCGAGGCGATGCTGCCTCCGGAGGACCGGTCCAAGATCGCCGACGCACGGCGGGAGGTCCTCGCGGAGGCGGGGCGGTCGGTCCGCGTCGAGCAATGCCGGCTGGTCGGCCCGGGAAACGAAGTCCGGTGGGTCGAGGCCGTGGCGACGAATTGCCTCCAGGTGCCGGGCATCGAGGGGATCGTCGTCAACGTCCATGACATCACGGAACGCCGCGAGGCGTTCATCCGGCTGGAGCACAGCGCGGAAGTGAGCCGCCGCCTGAACGAGTTTGCCGGCTCGCTATCGCCGCTGCATGGCGAGGACGACGTCCTGTGGGAGATCACCCGGCGCTGCGTGGACCTGCTGGGCTTCGTGGACTGCGTGGTGTATCTGCGGGACGAGGACCGTGACGTGCTGGTCCAGCGGGCGGCGTTCGGTCCGAAGAACCCGCGGGAACGCGAAATCCTGAATCCAATCGAGATCCCGTTGGGGCAGGGCGTGGTCGGCTCGGTCGCCCAATCGGCGCAGCCGGCGCTGGTGGCCGACACCCGCAACGATCCCCGATATCTGGTGGACGACGCAGCCCGCCTCTCCGAACTCGCCGTGCCCATCATCGCCGACGGACAGGTGATCGGTGTGATCGATTCCGAGCATCCGGAAGCGGATTTCTTCACCGCCGAACACCTGGGCATCCTGACCGCGATCGCCGGCATCTGCGCCAACAAGCTGGTCCGCGCCCGGGCCGAGATGCGGCTGCGCGACATCAACCAGGAACTGGAACGCCGGATCGCGGCCCGCACGGTCGAACTGGTGCAGACCAACGAGCAGCTCAAGCGCGAGGTCGCCGAACGCCGGCGGACGGAACAGGTGCAGCGGGCGCTGTTCGAGATCTCCGAGGCGGTCCATTCGGCCAGCGACCTGCCGGGACTCTACGCGCGCATCCACGAAATCATCGGCACGCTGATGCCGGCGAACAACTTCTACCTCGCCCTCGAGGACCCGGAGACGGGCATGGTCAGCTTTCCCTATCACCGGGACCTCACCGACCCGCCGCCGCCGCCGCGCAAGGGGCGCCGCGGCATGACCGAATACGTGCTGCGCACCGGCCGCGCCGCGTTGGCCGACCTCGCGGAGATCCAGCGGCTCAAGGACGCCGGCGAATACGTCCAGTCCGGGCATCCGGCGGCGATCTGGCTGGGCGTGCCGCTGACGGTGGAAGGACGGACCTTTGGGGTGATGGCGGTGCAGGACCCGCACGATCAGGCAGCGTTCGGTGAGGAGGAGAAACGCATCCTGAGCTTCGTGGCCGGCCAGACGGCACTGGCGATTGACCGCAAACGGGCGGAGGAACAGCTGCGGGCGCGCACACAGCGCCTGCGGGAATCCGAGGAACGCTTCAGCAAGGCCTTCACGGCAATCCCGTCCAACGTGTCCATCGTGCGCGTGCGTGACCAGCGGTTCGTGGAGGTCAACCAGGCGTTGCTCGATTACTCCGGCTTCAGTCGCGAAGAGGTCATCGGCCGCACGACGCAGGAATTGCAGATCTGGGCGGACGAGGCCCAGCGGGATGAGTTTTACCGGCGCCTCCAGGCGGATGGGCGGGTGGAACCGATGGAAACCACCCTGCGGGCGAAATCCGGCCGCACCGACACGGTGATCATCGCGGCGGAAACCATCGAGGTGGAGGGCGAACCGCACATCCTCGCGCTGAGCGTGGTCATCACCGAACGCAAGCAGGCGGAGGAGGAACTGATCCGGTCGCTGGCGCGGGAACGCGAGCTGAGCCGCCTTAAGAGTTCCTTCGTGTCGCTGGTGTCCCACGAGTTCCGCACGCCCATCGGCATCATCCATTCCTCGGCGGAAATCTTGGAGCGATACCTGCCGCGGCTGCCGGAGGAGGAACGGCAGGAACACCTCCGGGCGATCCAGAGCCATGCGTGGCGGATGGCTGCGCTGATGGAGGAGGTGCTGATGTTCGGCCGGGTCGAGGCTGGACGGATGGAGTTCCGCGAGGCCGAGTTCGACCTGCACGAAATCTGCCAGCGCTGGGTGGAGGAGATGCTGCTCGCGACCGACAGCCGCTGCCCCATTCGGCTGACCGCCGCGGAGTTGCCCCGGGTGGCGCGGGGTGATCCGGACCTGCTCCGGCACATCGTTGCCAACCTGCTTTCCAATGCCGTGAAGTATTCGCCCCCCGGGCGCACCGTGGAGCTGGAACTCCAGCGGGATGGTGCGGTGGCCGTGATCTGTGTGACCGACCGCGGACTGGGCATTCCCGCGTCCAGCCGGGAGCGCCTGTTCACCGCCTTCCAGCGCGGCGAAAACTCCGCGCCGAAGGCTTTGGCGTGCTCGGCGCCCCGGGCGGCGAGGAAGGCGTGGCTCTGGCCCGCTCGGAAAAGCCCGATCTCATCCTCTGCGACCTGATGATGCCCGTGCTCGACGGGTTCGGCGTGCTCCAGCGGGTGCGGGCCGACAGCCGGTTGGCGCCGGTGCCGTTCATCTTCCTGACGGCGCGGGGCGAACGGGAAGAGGTGCGGACGGGCATGAACCTCGGCGCGGACGATTACCTGACGAAGCCCGTCAAGGTGGACGATCTGTTGACCGCCATCCGCACCCGGCTGGAACGCCGCCAGCAGGCGTTGGCCGACGTCGCCGCGGGCAACCGCCGTCCCGCCCAGCCCGCGGATCTGGCGGGACTCGGCCTCACGGACCGGCAGAACGAAGTGCTGTTCTGGCTGATCGAGGGCAAGGGCAACGCCGACATCGCCACCATCCTCGGCATGGCCCCGGCGACGGTTAAAAAGCACCTCGAGCACATCTTCATCAAGCTCGGCGTGGAGAACCGCACCGCCGCCATCATGACCGCGCTGGAACGGTGGGCGGAAAGCGCCTCGACTTCGGCCTGATGCCCTTGGGCACTGCTCCCGGCAAATTTGTGGGTGAGGTGCCTCACGATCCGCCCGGCTGGCAGGGCAAGCCGCCCACGAGTCGGAGCCGCCAGTAGTTGGATTCACCTCGAGTCGGGCTGAGGACCAGTTGGCGCAAGGGCCTGTCTGAAAAATCGCGGGCACTTCGCCGCAGGTATTGCCGCTGACTTCAGCCACGCCGACAAACAAGCAATTCCAGCGGGTCCAGCGGCGGTTCCCTCTCCCCCAAGGAGAGGGAGAATTCGCAGGCAGTGCTCGAAGCTACGAACCCCTGCGGACAATGCCCTTGCCCTCTTCGAAAAACCAATTCTCCGACAGGCTTTCAGTGGTTGAAGAGGAATTCCTTTGTGTTCAGTAAGACCCAGAGCGTGTCCTCCCAGCCGTCGCGAACCGCCTTTGCCTGGGCGGCTGCGGTTTCGGCGGCGTCCTTGCCCGGCTTTGCGGACGCGGACTTGTTGGCGAGGTATTTGGCGGCCAAGGCCAGTTCGTCCGGCCGCGGATCCCGGCCAAACGCGAGCTGATAAAGCTCCTTCACCTTGGCGGCGTCGGGCCGTTGGTCCGAGGCGAGCCGGGCCGCGCGGCCGGTGTCGGCGCTGAGGCGGGTCTGGATGTCCTTGGAATTGAGCAGATGCAGACTCTGGCTCAGCGAGGCTTCCACGCTGCGCTCGCACTCGCAGGCACTGCTGCCCTCGGGCCGGCCAAAGACCGTGAGGAAATAGCTGCTGGCATTGAAGCTGTTGTCCGGCAGGCAGACCGCGCGGGTCCCGGGCGGCAGTCCCTCGAAGGCACTCTGGCTGCCGACGAGCGAGTTGACCGAATCGAAGAGGACTTCGGCGGGCAGCCGGCGCGGGTAGAACCGGGAGAAGTGATGCCGGTCGCGGGCGTTGTGTGCATTGGGCTCGGCGCTGAGCTGGTAGGTGGTGCTGCGGGCCAGGGTCCGGGCCAATTCCTTCAGGTCGAAACCGCTCCGGACGAAATGGGCGGCAAGGGCGTCGAGCAGTTCCGGATTGGTCGGGGAATTGGTGTCGCGCAGGTCGTCCTCCGGGTCCACCAGGCCGCGGCCGAAGAAGTGTTTCCAGTAGCGGTTGACCACCGCCTTGGCGAACCAGGGGTTCTTGGGCGAGGTCATCCAGTCCGCCAGGAACTGCCGAGGGTCATCGTCCGGCGTCAGGGCGAAGGCGGGTTCCGCGAGCCCGGCCGGCTTGACCGCCTGGCCGTTCTTCTTGTTGGTCGCCTGCGCGGTGCCCCGCCGGTGCCCGATGGTTTCCTCACCCGGCTGGCTGCCCGGGCGGTAGGCGACCTGCGAAAAGGCGGCACCAAAGCTCCAGTAGTCGGCCTGGCTCCAT
>CAIWAH010000328.1 GCA_903910585.1 uncultured Verrucomicrobiota bacterium | reverse complement strand
GCGGCGAGCGGTTCCAGATACAGCGCCTGCAGCGTGCGTTCCGGCTTCAGATCCTTCCGGTCATGCGCAACGAGCAGCTTGCCCTCCACGAGGTAGATGTCGGCCTCGACGGACGTGAAGCCCTGATCCAACGCGTCGAGCAGCGGGCGCTTGTGCTCGTAGTCGTTGTGCGAATGGGCGCGGGGAAGCGGGGCGGCAGTGGCCAAGGACCAATGACTGAGAATCAGAATGCCGAGCAGCGGCAGCCAGTGCGGCAGCAGAGTTGGGTGCATTGCGGAGTAACCTAAAGCCGTTGTCAGGTGAACGGACAGCTGTCATTTCGTCGGTTTCGCCTCAACTTCAGCCACCACCCGCTCGGCTGACGAACCAACCGCTTGCTCCCAGACGAAGACCTTGTGGCGGCCGTTGCTCATTTTATGGGTCAACGAATAGCGATGTCCGGCAACTGCCGTGAATTCAACCGCTGGATACTCGGGGATCTCCCAATGACCCGTGACGGGCCGAACGGTTGTCGGTCCTGGCCGTATGCGGAAGATTTCCCGGGACCGCCAAAAGCTCGTCGGCTGCTGATTGATTTGGAATGCCTTCACATGACGTCCCTCCAGGACCGCGTGAGGCGAATCGGCGCTGAGGCTACGAAACTGATTCGGATAGGAGCAACCCGCTCCCAAGAAGGCGACCGCGCCCGCAACGAGCGGAAGTTCCGTTCGCCGCCAGCGGTTTTGAGTTGGGGTCGCCATCGTCTGAATCCTTACAACTTCACTCCCATCTCCTCAATCGCCTCGCCGATGGCGTAAACGACGGCGCGCATGTCGGCTTCGAACAGGCGGCCGATGCTGCCGATGCGGAAGGTGTCGGCCTGGCTGATCTTGCCGGGATAGAGGAGGTAGCCCTTGTTCGCCACCAGCCGGTAGAAGGCCTCAAAGGTGAACTTCGGGTCGGCCGGGAAAATGAAGCTGGTGATGATGTGGCTTTGCACCGCGCTGGGCAGGTAGCTCCTGAAGCCGAGCCTGGTCATGCCGGCGAGCAGCACCTCGTGGTTGCGGCGATAACGGGCGCCGCGGGCGGCGACGCCGCCTTCGAGGTCGAGTTCGTTCAGCGCCTGTTCGAAGGCCAGCAGCGAATGCGTCGGCGGCGTGTAGCGGAACTGGCCGTTCTTCTCGAAGCCCTTGAGCTGCTCCAGCAGGTTCATGCTCAGGTTGCGCGCCCAACCGGCGCTCGCGAGCAGCTTGGCGCGGCGGCACAGGATGAAGCTGAACCCCGGCACGCCCTCGATGCACTTGTTGGCGGACGAGATGAGGAAGTCGATGCCGAACGCCTCGAAATCAATCGGGATCGAGCCGAAGCTGCTCATGGCGTCCACGATGTAAGTGCGACCGTGCTTCCGGGTGACGGCGCCCAGCGCGGCGATGTCATTGAGGATGCCCGTGGTCGTTTCGCAGTGGACCACGGCGACCTGCGTGATGGCGGGGTCGCTGGCCAGCAGCGTGTCCAGCGCCGTGGGATCGTTCGGCACGTTCTCCGGCGTGCGCAGGACGACGTGATCAATCTTGGCGTGCTGGAGCATCAGCACCATGCGTTCGCCGTAGGCGCCGTTGGACAGCACGGCGATCTTGCCGTTCGGCGGCGTGCAGGTCTGGAAGACGGACTCGACGCCAAAGGTGCCGCTGCCCTGGAGGAGGACGGCTTCCCAGCCGGTCTCGCGGGAGACTCCGGCGAGCTTCAGCAGGCGCTCGCGGATGCTGGCGACCTTGGCGTTGAACTCCCAGTGCCACGAGCCGGCGTCGTGCAGCATGGCCTGCTTGACGGAGAGCGAGGTGGTGAGCGGTCCCGGCGTATAGAGAAGCTGGTCCTTGGGCGACGGCAGTTGCATGTGTGGCGGCGAATCGGTTGAACAACAAAGCCGGCGTTGATCAGGCCGGCGGCAGCGGAAAGCGAACTCACGCCATCGTTCCAGAACAAGCCCCGGAATGGGTGGTTTCGGTGACGTTTGGGTGAAGCGGGTCACCGCCCCACCGGAGCTCGGGGTTCCCGCCTTGATCGAGTGTCCGGCACGGCGCCGGAAGACGGATGCTGCATATCGTTCATGCAGGGCTGGAGCCCTGCGCTCCGGTGGGTTTGGGGTGGCTTTCTATTGCCTGAACCGACGTTGTCAGAATCTCAAGCGTCGGTTCCCTGCCCCGTCGCACGGAGCCCGGTTCAGGGTTTCGTGATTACCTGGATGTTGGGGACAACCGCGTCGCCGGGCTGGCCGTTCTTCGGGAGCATTGCCTCGATGAGCTTCAGCTGCTGCTGCTGCATGTCCTCGTAGGCCTTGAACTGCTCCTCGGTCAGGACGCCTTTGAGGGCGGTCAGCTTGCGATCGAGGTTCCCGCGGAAATCCATCGCCTGCTTCGGATTGGCACCCATGCCACCAAACTGGGCTTCGGTGGCGGTGTAGAGCGCCTTGTAAACGGCATCCTGCTGCTCCTGCGACAGACCGAGGGCGCCCTGCATCTGGAGCATCTCCGCATTGGCCACCAGGCGGGCGTTGTTCCGGACCTCCTCCTGCTGCAGTTCATCGTAAACGCGGGCCTGCTCTGGCGTGAGCAGCGCCTTGATCTGCTCGATCGGGTTTCCGCCGGCCTTGGTGGCTGCGGTCACGTCCTCGCTGCTGGCTTTGCCGCTCATCATCTTCTCCGCAATCGCCCGCCCCGCCCCGAACTGTTGGCCGAGGATTTCACGGATAGAGGCTTCCTGCTCCGGCGTGAGGTTCAGCCGCGACTTGAGGGAACGCATCTTGCCCTCCAATTGTTGCTTGATCGCGGCGTCCATCATGCCACGCATCGCCTGGGCCGCCTCGTTGGTGCCGCCGTCGCCGCCGAACATCGCCGCCAGCGGATTCGCGGGCGAACGCTTTTCCGTAGCCGCTTTGGCCGCCACTGGTGCGGACGCCTCCTTGGCGAGTGCCTGAATCCGGTCCGCCAGCTGCAGGCTGTCGGCCTCGAGCTTGGCGATTCGTTTCCGGGCTTCGGCAAGCTCCGGCGCAGGGGTTGATTCCGCCGCCGCTTCCGCCTCATGTGCCGCCGTTCCGTCCGGCAAGCCTGAGGTGGCGGATGGACCCGCGGACTTCAGCAGGAATGCCGCGGTTCCGGCCGTAACGGCGCCCACGACGACTCCGGTGATGAAGGCGGGCAGGCGGGAAGAATTGCTGGGGCTGCTCATGGGATATTGGCGGGAGCGTAGCGGGCTCAGGGCGAATGGAAAGCTCCGGCAATCGCCCCGGAAGAATGCCCTACTCCGCCCCCAGAACCGGACGCAGCCAGCCCCAAGCGGGCGTTGAAAGCACTGAGAGCGCCAGGGTAAGGAGGAAGCCTCCTTGCAAGAACATCCGGTCACCACGGCTCAGGTTGCAACTGCGCCGGAGCAGGATGACCGCGGCCATAACCCACCAACACAGCGCCGCAAAGGTCACGTAACGTAATGAAACACCCGCGTCCAAGTTCATCCCCGCCAGAATCACCAGCAGGGCTTGCACCACCAGGTTACGGCTGGCCAAGCGCCAACCTTCGTTCATCGGCGGTCCGAACCGGATCGGTTTGTTCCACCAGGCGGCCATCGGCGTCAGCCCCACTTCTCCAGCTTCATCTGTTCCTTCGGCAGGCCGAGGTCATGGAGCACGAGGTGCTCGACCGCGTTCACCATGTCGTTGGTGCCGCAGGCGTAGAACACGGTGTTCGCCGCGTCGTCCACGAAGCTCTTCACCCATTCCGGCGTGATGCGCCCGCGGCGGCCGGCCCACGGATCCTCCGGCGCCAAGCGGGTGCAGGTGACGTGGAACTTGAAGCGCGGGTTCTTCGCCTCCAGTTCGCGGAATTCTTCGGCGAAGATGATGTCGTTGGTGGTGCGGACGGTGTAGAGGACCGTGATGCGCGTATCGAGGTTGCGCGCAGTCGCCTCGCGGACAAAGCCCCGGAACGGCGTCACGCCGGAGCCGCCGGCCACGCAGATCAGGTGCTTGCCGGGCGGATCGAAGACCGGGAGGAACTTCCCGGTCGGCGGGATGACGAACATCTTGTCGCCGGCCTCCACCCAGTCCACGACGCTGGTGCCCATCTTGCCGTCGCGCTTCACGGAGACCTCGAAATGGCCCCGGTCGAGTGCGCACGAGCTCAACGAATAGGCCCGCTTGTATTTCGGCTTATGCGGCCAGTAGATCGTGATGAACTGGCCGGTCTTGAAGTCGCCCGGATCGTAGCCTTCGGGCCACTGGAAGCGGACGGTCTTCACGTCCGGAAGTTCCATCTTCACGGACTCGACGAGCATTTCAGCGATGACTTTGGCCATGACGGAGCGGGAGTGTTTTGACGTGGTGAAATTCTGCGCCGGGAGGTTTGGCGGAAACCCGCACGAGGGCAAGGCGCAGATTGATTTCCAACTGCCGGCTTGCGGCGCCCTGTCCCGGCGAATCTCCTTGGCCCGGATGAATGCCTCCCGCGCCGCCGCCCTGCCCCTTCGCCTTTTGCTCGCCCTGCTGCTGGTCCCGGCAGTCTGGGCCGCCGCCCCGGAAAGTCCGGCCGGCACCGACACCAACGCGATTCCCGCCGAAATGAAGCAGGCGCTCGCGGACCTCAAGAAGGACAGTCCGCTGGAGAAGCTCAAATGGCGGAACGGCCCGGGCGTCGGCAATCTCGACGGCCGCGCGAAGGTCACTTACCCGGCCGAATACCGGTTCGTGGATGGCAAGGGCACCCGCGAGCTGCTCGAAATGACGGGCAACACGACCGACGGCAGCGAGATCGGCACCTTGGAGCACAAGGAGGAGGGCTGGTGGGTGATCTTTGAGTTTCAGGACATCGGCTACGTGAAGGATGACGAAAAGAACGCCCTCGATGCCGACAAGCTGCTCGCCTCCTACCAGCGGGGTTCCGAGGAGGACAACAAGCGCCGCCGCAAGGCCGGCTTGCCCGAGCTGAACATCGTCGGCTGGCACACCAAGCCGAACTACAACGACGAGACCAAGAACCTCGAATGGGCGATCATCCACGAAAGCGGCGGCGAACAGGGCATCAACCACAACGTTCGCCTCCTCGGCCGCAAGGGCGTCACCAAGGTCACGCTGGTGCTGGACGACGCGAAGGCGATTGACGCCACCCTGCCCCGCTTCCGGGCGCTGCTGAAGGACTTCGCCTACACGACCGGCGAGAGCTACGCGGAATACAAGGAAGGCGACAAGGTGGCCAAATACGGCCTGAGCGCGCTCGTGCTCGGCGGGGCCGCGGCAGGTGCCTACAAATTGGGCCTGCTCGGCGGATTGCTCGGTTTCTTCAAGAAAGCGTGGAAGCTGCTCATCTTCGCGGTGGCCGGCCTCGGGGCTTGGATCAAGAACCTGGTCACCGGCAAGCGACGCCCCTCGGATGGCGGGATGCAGTGAGTCCCCGGTCCGCCCTCCGCTTTCCCAACCGTTCCGCGGTGATCTCCGCCCGTCCGGATCATGTCTGACCAGCAGTCGTTCCTGCTCATCCTCGC
>CAIWAH010000327.1 GCA_903910585.1 uncultured Verrucomicrobiota bacterium | reverse complement strand
GTGTTCGCGAACATCGTGCTCGCCGACGAAATCAACCGCGCCACGCCGAAAACGCAGTCCGCGATGCTCGAGGCGATGCAGGAAAAGCAGGTCACCGCCGGTGGCGCAAACCGGCCGTTGCCCAAGCCGTTCTTCGTGCTCGCGACGCAGAACCCCATTGACCAGGAAGGCACCTACCCGCTGCCCGAGGCGCAGCTCGACCGGTTCTTCTTCAAGCTCGTCGTCGGCTATCCGACCCGCGATGAACTGACCGAGGTGCTCAACCGCACCACCGAGGGCGAAAAGGTCACCCCCTCCAAGGTGCTCGACGGTCCCGGTCTCATGGCGCTCCAGCAGCTCGTCCGGGAAGTCCCCATCGCCACCCACGTGAAGGACTACGCCGTGCGCCTCGTGCTGGCGACGCATCCGAAGACCGAGACCGCTGCGGCGATCACCAACCAATACCTCCGCTTCGGCAGCAGTCCGCGCGGCGCCCAGGTGCTCATCCTCGCCGCCAAGGTCCGCGCCCTCACCCAGGGCCGGTTCAACGTCAGCTTCGACGACCTCGCCGCGGTGGCCACGCCCACGCTCCGCCACCGCCTGATCCCCAATTTCGAGGCCGATGCCGAAGGCGTCACCACCGACCTGATCATCGCCCAAATCCTCCGCGACGTGCCCCGCGACGCGACCGTAACCGTCTGAGGCCACGGGGAAATCCGGCATGAAGCGCTGGTCCCAGTTCGCCCCGCTGCTGGCCGCGTTCACGGCGGCCACGGCCCTCGGCCAAACCAACGCCCCCGTGGTCGGACCGATCCCGCGCACCGACCGCAACTCGCAACTCGCCCACGAGCAACTGCTCGCCAAGGCCCGGCAGGGCGGGATTGATCTTTATTTCGTCGGCGACTCGATCATCCGGCGCTGGGGCTGTTCCGATGCCGCCTACCGCGACCTGCTGGCCAACTGGACCACGAACTTCCACGGCTGGAACGCCGGCAACTTCGGCTGGGGCAGCGACACCGTGCAAAACGTCCTCGGGCGGCTGGAAAACGGCGAACTCGCGGATGTCCGGCCCAAGGTCGTCGTGCTGCTGGCCGGCACGAACAACCTCAAGCCCGGCGACACCGGCGAGAAGGGCGAAGCCCGCATCGCCGAAGTCACCGCCGGCATCCGGGCGATCCTTGATTCCATCCGCCGGCAGGCCCCGGCCGCGACCGTGATCCTCACCGGCGTGCTGCCCCGCAACAGCCCTAGCGAAGGCACCACGCTGATGCCCACCATCCGCCGCCTGAACGCCCGCCTCGCCGGGTTCGCCGACGGCCAACGCATCCGTTACCTCGACCTCGACGACCGCCTGGCCGACCGCGACGGCAAACTGCTCCCCGGCATGATGCACGACGGCGTGCATCCGACCGTGCAGGGCTACCAAGTCTGGGCCGACGCCCTGAAACCACTCCTTACCGAACTGCTCGGCCCGCCGGCCAAGGGAGACCACGCGCCACCGCCGACGGGCGATCCGAGTGCCCAACCACGTCCTTGAAGCATCGCCATGGCCTACGATCCCGAGCTCGCCGCACGCGTCCGGCAGTGGTTTTGCCGACAAGCCATCACTGCGGAGGAAAAGCGCATGATGGGCGGCCTCTGCTTCCTGGTGGACGGCAAGATGTGCCTCGGCGTGGAGTCGGAGCGGCTCATGGTGCGGCTGGACCCGGCCGTTTACGAAGCTGCGCTGCAACGCCCCGGCTGCCGCCCGATGGATTTCACCGGCCGGCCGATGAAGGGCTTCGTGTGGGTGACGCGCGAAGCCGTGGGCACGGACCCGGGCCTGCACGAATGGGCCGCGCTCGCGCTGGAGTTCAACCCACGCGCCAAGTCTTCCAAGTCCGCGAAAGCTGCCGGAAAAACCAAACGCCCATGAAGAAGCTCGTCCTCGCCGTGCTGGCCTACGTGCTGCCCACCTTTCCGCTGGGCTACTTCTGGCACCTGAAGACCTTCGCCGGCTACTACCAGTCACTGGAGGTCTATCGCACCGATATGATCATCCCCTTCGGCCTGCTCTCCATGCTGGTGCAGGGTGTCGTGTGGGCCGTGCTCTACCGCCGCCTCTTCGCCGGACAGTCCATCGTGGCGGGCGCGATCAAGTTTGCCGCATTGGCCTTGCCGTTGTCGTGGTCCTTCATGGCGCTGGCCGTGTCGGCCAAGCACCGGATGACGTCGCCGTATGCCTACCTGGGCATCGAAACGGCGTTCGTGACGCTCCACTACGTCGTCGTGAGCCCGCTGATCGCGGCGGTGTATCGCAAGGGGAACTAGGGCCGACGCGCCGAAACCGATCCGCACCGAACTGTTCGGCTTGCCCGCGAAGGACGATTGTGCCCGCCGCCGACGAGGGCCCAAGCACGGTGAAGCCGTAGCTGTAGCCGACGCCGGTTGCGAATTGCAAAACGCTGGCGGAGCATGGAAATCGGCGATGGGTTTCGAATGGCTGACCTTATCAACATCACGGCAGGTTGCATTCACGGTTAACCCATCGATTAGGTCGCAATGAGCAGTTCTCTAAAGTTGGCATATTCGGCTCTCGGCATTTTGGTCGTCGTTTCTTATGGCCTTGGCCTTTGGCTGAAAGCTGGCGTGCTTCGCGACGTCGCGTTAAACCTCGGAGCCGGGTTTCTTGGCACGCTTTTGACGACATTCTTCATTGATCGTGTCGTGGCCAAGCGGGAGGCGGACCGAGCGGAAAAATATCGGGACATTGTCCGTTCCAAACTTAAGCGCTCACTAGCAACACAGGTCCGACTTTGGGCCTATTTGTTCAAGGCGTGCTCGCTCAAGGGAATTCAACCTTTGCCACGAAAACTATCCGACCTCGCCGATCCGATGGCGATAGAGGTATTCATGCATCTGGACGGTGAGTCCGCGGCACCGTGCTTTCCCGCGGCGACCTGGAGGGAGCATCTGTTCGCAAACACCACCTTATTTGCGAACGAACTGGATGAGTTAGTTGCCCGTTTTGCCCACGTATTGGAACCCGAGGAAATTCAACGCATCCACGACTGTTCGGAGTCTGTATTTCTGAATATCTGGCATTCCAGTTATCAGCACTTCTCCCGAATCAGACAGCTCCCAAGGGCACCCCTTTGCGTGATTAACAGCGATACCGGCAACACGAGCGCAACCATGCCGGGATTGAAGGAGTATCTGCTTGCCGTCTCGGCGCTGATCGAATGGGTCTCTAAATCGCAAGGTGGACTGCCAATTCCCGAAGCCATCTTTTCCAATGAGCTTCCTGCATTTGGTTCTGGTCGCCTGCCATAGAGCGACCGATTGAGTGTCCGCCTCTCAGGGCGGAGGACTGTAGCAGTGAGATCGGTCAAAGTGGCCATGACGCTTCCACTTCGCTAACGGTCCGGCTAGATACGATGGGTCTAATGAAGTTGAGCCCGTATATCCGGTGGACCAGCCATTTCTCCCTACTCTCCCGGCGGTGTGTGTCCCAGCAGCCGGTTAGCCCAAGCAATGAAGCGCTTCATGTTGGTGCGGTCCTCGTGGCCGCCGTCGTGCTGCCGCCAGGCGAGTTCGCCGTCGAGCAGGCCGACGTTCACGGCGGGCTTCTGGGCGGTGCGGTAATCCTCAGTCACACCGAGGTCGCGCGCGCCGAGCAGCCTGAACGCCGGGCCGGCGGCGACGGTCGCCATGTAGCTGCCCTGCTGGTCGAGCCAGTTGGCGTCGCCCTTTTCCGGAATGCCGTAGCTGATGAACGTGGGCCGCGGCGCACAGAGCGCGATGAGCTGGTGGGCGTCCACCGGGATGTCGCCGGGGGTCTTGCGGCCGAACTTCGCTTCGTCCGCGCCGTATTTCAGGAAGTTGCCGGCCATCCAGTGGTATTCGCCGGAGCCGGTGAGGTTTTCCACGGCCTCACCGAAGTTGCGCCGGTGCAGCTTCGCGCCGCCTTCGCCGGACGAACCCACCAGCGCCAGCGCGAAGCGCGGCTCGAAGGCCAGCGTGACCAGCGCCGCCTTGCCGTAGCGCGAGACGCCTTCGATGCCGACCTGCTTCGCGTTCACCGTGGGATCGGTCTCCAGGTAGTCGAGCGCACGCGCCGCGCCCCAGGCCCACGCCCGCAGCGCACCCCAGTCGTCGGGCTTGCGCGGCTGGCCGAGGTTGCACAGGCCGATGATGCCCTTGGTCAGGCCCGCGCCGTTGTCGGCCTGGATGCTGCCGGGGTTGATCGTCGCGTAACCCCAGCCGGCGGCGATCAACTGCTCGGTCGAAGGCGGATCGGTGAAGACTTGGTTGCCGAAGCCACGGAAGCGGTTGGTCGGCTCCGGTTCACCGGCCCGCCGCGGAAAGCCGCCACCACCGAAGCCGCCGAACATCAGCAGCACGGGCACGGGCTTCTTCGCGTCTAGCGGCGTGACCAGGGTCATCTGGAGGTTCACCTCGATGGCCGGGCAGGCGGAGTTGTCCACCGTGCCGACGAGCTGCCGGGCGTGGACGGGAAGCTTGTCCACCACGCGGTCGGTGGCCTCGTTGGTGATGGTCCAGGAAACCTTGGGCACATTCTTCGGCACCCGTCCCACGACCTCGCGCTCGAAGTCCTCGACGATCTCCGGCCGGCGGACCTGCCACCACAGGTCGGCAGTGGTGACCTTGCGACCGTCCCTGGTGACGAGCAGTTCGGGCAGGTCGGGATAGGGGTTGGCGAGGGCGGGATCGTAGTTGGCCGGGTTGTTGGTGGCGTTGGGATTGCCGTTCCGGCCGGGACGCAGCTTCGTGATGCCGAGCTGATCCTTCATGTTCTGGTGGTCCTGCTGCGTGGTCCAGTTGAGCGGTGCGGGACTGGCGATCGGCGACTCCTGGGCGACGGCCACCGTAAGTGAACCGGCCAAGGTGAGGGCGGTGACAGTGGGCAACGCGAGGCGACGAAAACCGGTCAGCGGGTATCCGGACGGATTCATGGGAATTGCCCGAGGTGACCCGCCCCGCCGGGGAAGGTTACGCCCTCGTGGTCGCGCCAAGGTCCGTCAGCGCGAATCCGGACCGTTCGGACCGGCCTACGCCTTTTGGCGTAGTTGGACCGCGCTGGCACCCCGGGTGCGGCCCAAGGTCCTGTTCGCAGACCGGAGAAACCGTTCGGCGGACGATCATGACCACTGCACTTCATTCGAACATGTCGCCGATTACCCCCACGTCCCGTTCCCTCGCCCTGTTGTCGCTCGCCGCGACCTTGCTGGGCACCGCCACGACCGCCTCGGCTGGACACCGCCGTGGAACTGGTGGACCAGATCGCCACGTATCAGGCCAGCGGCATCTTCACCGATGGCAACGGGGTGTTCCTGAACCGCTACGGCGGGAGCTGGGGCAGCAATTCCGATCCTTCATTTGTCCGGCTGGAGGATCCCGAAAACGGCATCCTGCCGGGCAACAATACCAAGTGCTCGCCGCTGGTGACCCACCTGTTCCGCAACCTCTACGGCTGGAACTGGAGCGAGCACGCGTTCTACGACCCGGTTGAGGCCAAGGTGAAGACCTCGGTGAGCCCGCAGGCCTACCAGTATTGCGCGCTGATCAAGCAGCAGGTCAGCTTCGTACAGGTGCCCACGCTGGCGGACGCGTTGCCCGGCGACATCCTCTCGTGGTGGGTGGTGGGCAGCAGCAGCGACGACCACACGATGATCATCCAGAACGTCAACTGGAGCAGCGCCAAGCCCTACCCGGTCGGCCTGTCGAACTCGAACCCGGCCCTTGCCGGCACCACCTTTTACGAGGTGCGGGTTGTGGACAGTTCGTCCGACACCCATGCGGACGACACGCGCCTGGTCGATGTCGGGGGTGTCATCGAGCACATTGACGGCATCGGGACTGGCACGATCGGGCTGCTGGTGAACCAGAACTTCGAGATCGTGGGCCGCACGTGGAGCCTGCCGACCTCGGACTACGCCACCAAGCCGAACACCTGGGTGAAGAGCCTGAACAGCCGGCTGAAGCTCGCGCCCACGTGGGAAATCGTGGTTGGCCGCTTCCAGCAGCCCTGAGCCGGCGCGCGGTTGAACGGCCCGGCGCCGTCCGGTCATTCCGGACGGCGCCCGCGGGCTTCCGCTCAGCGGAACATCTTCGCCTTCGGATCGCCAGCGGAGAGCAGATACGCGAGCAGGTCGAGCACCTCGTCTTCCTTCAGCGTATTGAGCAGGCCCTCGGGCATCGGCGACGTCCTGGAAGGCTCGGCGCTGACCAGTTCGCTGCGCTTCACGTTGGTGAAGTCGCCGGGCGCGCTCATGTCCTCCATGACCATGATGTCGTCGTTGTTCAGGTTGGCGACGCGGCCGACCACGCTGGTGCCGTTCTTCAGCGTGAAGATGGTCGGCGCATACTGGTCGCTGACCTCCTTGCTGGGCTCGATCACGGATTCGAGCAGGTCCTTGGCATTGAACCGGCCGGAAACACCGGTGAGGTCGGGCCCCACCGCGCCGCCGTCTCCGGCGAAGCGATGGCAGGTGAAGCAGCCGACCGCCCCGGCCAGATCCCGGCCGCGGGCAAAGTTGCGCCCCTTGGCGAGGCCCTTTTCCAGCCCGGGCGCAAGGTCGTTCACGGTCCATTCCTTCACCACCGCGCGGCCGGCGAGCAGGCTTTCGAGCGGCTTCTTCTTTTCCGGCTGGGCCGAAAGGACCGCGGCCAGTTCCGTCTTTTCCGCCTCGCTCAATGTCGCCATGGCGTCGTTCTTGATGTCGCGGAGGAATCCGGCAAGCGAGGCGCCGCCGCGGAAACTGCCGGTCCTGAGGAACCAAGAGAAGTAGGCCTTGCGCAGTTCAGGCGTCCAGCCGGTCTTGAGCGGCCGGAGCGTGCGGGCGAGGTCGAGCTGTTCCTCCTGGGTGGGCGCGGACTGGAGGGCGGCGACCAGCTTGGCCGCGGCACTCGGGGCTTCGAGATAGACCAGCAGGTTGGCGAGCTCCGCATTCAGCTCGCGGGAGCGGGCCGGATAGAGGTCATCGAACTCGGCTATGTAGTGCCGGCGGTTCAGGTCGCTGGGCGCCCCGAGGCGGATGAACGCGAGCGAATAGGCCCGGAGCAATTCCAGCCGCTGGGTGTCGTTGAGCTTCGCCCAGGAAATCCGGTCGAGGGATTCGAGCACCTGGGCCTGCAGCGCCGGATCCACGGCGGGATCCGACGGCTGGCGGTGGAACTGGTCCCGGGCGCTGGCGCGGACGAGGCCGATGAGGGCGGTGATGCTGGCCTGCGGATCCTTCTCCGCCAACGCCCGCTCGCGCCACAGGCCCACGGGCTGCCACTCGAGGGCGACCCGCGCCGCGAACCGCAGGTTGCGGTCCCTGCTGCCGAGGAACGGCCAGGCCGCCTTGACCGCTTCGGGGTTCTGCGTGCCGTGAAAGGATTCGAGTTTCCGGCGCTGTTCGCGGGCCCGCTCGCCGCCCTTCATCCCGGCCGACGGGGCGGTGGATTCCTTGCCGGAATAGGTGACGCGATAGAGCGCGGACTGGGTGCGGCGCCCGCCGATGGCGAAGTAGAGGGCGCCGTCCTTGGGACTGACCACCAGGTCGGTCAGCGGCAGCGGCGAACCGGCGATGAACTCCTCCAACTGGCCGGTGTAGCCGGAGCCGTCCGGCTTGAGATGGACGGCGTAAAGCTTGCCGTAGCTCCAGTCGCTGATGAAGAACGCCTCCTGGTATTTTGCGGGGAACTTCGCGCCGTAACCGAAGGCGGTGCCGGTCGGCGATCCCGGCCCGACGTTCACCACGGCCCCCAGGCTGTCCGGATAGTAGGCGGGCCACTTGCCGGCGCCGCTGCGCCAGCCGAATTCGGCGCCGCTGACGACATGGTTGACGCGGGTGGGGCGATACCACGGGGTGTTCATGTCCCACTCCATGTCGGCATCGTAGGTGAAGAGCTCGCCGTGGCGGTTGTAGGCCGCGTCGTATTCGTTGCGGAAACCGGTCGCCATCAGTTCCCACTTCTCGCCATTCGGATCGGTCTTGGCGATCCAGCCGCCGGGCGCGAGCACGCCCTTCATGAAGCCGTTGCCATCCCAGAGGCGCGGCAGCAGGTGGTCTTCGGACCAGTTGAGCGGCACCCGGGACGAGGCCATTTCGGTGACCTTGGTCTGGTTGCCCGAGATGATGGTCAGCGATTTCCCGTCCGGGGAAGGCAGGATGGCATGGGGACCATGCTCGCCGCCGCCGGAGAGGCCGCGGAGCAGCTTCACGTCGTCGAACTTGTCGTCGCCGTTGGTGTCCCGCACCCGGTAAAGGCCGCGGGCATACGGTTTGTCGTTGGCGCACATGACGTAAAGGCTGTCGAAGGCGTAAAGGAGCCCCTGGGCCATGCCCACGGCCACATCCAAGGTCTCGATGCCCAGTGTGCCGCCCGTTCCGACCGCCGGCGGAGTCAGGCGGTAAAGCTTGCCGTATTGGTCGGAAACGATGAGCCGGCCCTTGGGATCGGTGCACATGGACACCCAGGAGCCCTGGTCACCCTTGGGCACGGTGTAGAGCAGCTCCACCTTGAACCCCTTGGCAACTTTCAGGGCTTCCACCGGAGTGGCCTGGTCTTTGAGCTGCCCGAAGGCGGAGGAGGTCGCGGCGAGGCCAAGGCACAGCCCGAGCGGAAACGTAACGCGGCTTGTCATGCCCGCGAGCTTGGCCGGCGGCGCGGTCTCCGCTCAAGCCCTTCGGCGTCGTCCGGCAAAGATTTTCCCTGAATACGCCCGGTCCGGCCCGCCGGAAAAAGGAAACGGCCGGTCCGGCAGACACACGGTTTGCTGCAGAACCGGCCGCGGCCAGCCACTCGGCCGGCCAAATTCATCCGCATCCTCCGCAAGCCGGATGCCAATCTCGCGGTCGGACCGAAAGTGGGGCCGCAACCCCGCGGGGCTGCCTCACCGCTGACAGGAATAGGGCCTCGCCCGTCGGGTTTCCTGCTCCTTTTTGCCCACTTTTGCCCGTCTTCAGCTCCGCCGCTGGTCCGAAAAAATCCTGTTTCCTACAGCCGGTCCTCTGCCTAGCGTCCTCGCCTGTTCCGCTTCCGGACCAAGGACGCGGGTTGAAAAACCAGAACTAGCATATGCCACTTACCCATACGCGCGACCTGTTCGCCAAGGCATTGAAGGGCAAATACGCCCTCGGCGCCTTTAACGTGAACAACATGGAGCTGCTCCAGGCCATCATCGAAGCCTGCGAGGAAGAGAAGGCTCCCGTGATGCTTCAGATCTCGAAGGGCGCCCGCGAATACGCCAACCCCGTCTATCTCAAGAAGCTGATCGAGGCCGCCGTCAGCCTGAGCACCATCCCCATCGCCGTCCACCTGGACCACGGTGACACCTTCGAACTGTGCAAGCAGTGCATCGACGAGGGCTTCACCAGCGTGATGATCGACGCCTCCCACGAGTGCTTCGAGAAGAACGTCGAGATCACCAAGAAGGTCGTGGACTACGCCCACAAGCACAACTGCGTGGTCGAATCCGAGCTCGGCCATCTGGTCGGCGCCCAGTTCGACGACGGCGAAGAAGGCGGCTGCCACTCCGCCAGCGGCCACTACACCGTGCCGGAAGAGGCCGTGAAGTTCGTGAAGGAATCCGGCTGTGATTCGCTGGCCGTCGCCATCGGCAACAGCCACGGCGCTTACAAGTTCAAGGGCACCCAGCACTTGGATCTCGAACGCCTCAAACTGATCAAGAAGGCCCTCCTTGACGCTGGCATGGGCGACTACCCGCTCGTGCTGCACGGAGCCAGCTCGGTGCCGAAGGATCTCGCCGTGAAGATCAACCAGTTCGGCGGCAACATGGGCGAGGACACCGCCGGTGTGCCTGAGGCCGACATCGAGGTCGCCCGCCGGATCGGTTGCACCAAGGTCAACATCGACACCGACTTGCGTCTGGCCATGACCGCGGCCATCCGCGAGGTCTTTGCGACCAAGCCGAAGGAATTCGACCCGCGCAAGTATCTCGGACCCGCCCGCAAGGCGACCAAGGAACTCGTCCGGCACAAGCTCAAGAACGTGCTGTGCTGCGCCGGCCACGCCTTTGACTGAGCCTCGCCGACCGTTTTCAGGCGAAGACCTTTGCGGGTCTTCGCCTTTTTCGTTTCCTGCGTCCTCCCGACGCCCACGCCAAAAAGGGCGGGCTTCCCGCCAAGGCGTTGCTTGACCCGCCTGCGGGAGGCCGGGAGTTTGGAACGCAATCCGCATGCGCCCTGTAATTCACCTGCTCGCGTTGGCAGCCGGCCTTTTCTGGGCCGGCTGCTCCGGTGCCGGCCGCGGTTATCCTGTGCAAAAGCTGGATGGCGCGACCACGACGCTGCGGCCCGCCCCGGGGACCCGGGGCTGGCTTTTCGTGTTCCTCGGCGTCGAATGCCCGATCGCCAATCGCTGCCTGCCCGAGCTGTTGGAATTGGAGCGCAAGTTCGCGGGAGTCGGCGTGCGGTTTTGTTACGTGTATCCCAACCCCGACGAAACCCCGGAACTCATTCGCCGGCACCAGGCCGACTACGGGCTGACCGGCGAAGTCTTCCGCGATCCGGAACTGCGCCTCGCCCGCCAACTCGGCGCCAGCAAGACCCCCGAAGCCGTCTTTCTCGACGCCACCGGCCAACTCATCTACCGCGGCCGCATCAATGACCAGTTCCTCGCGCTCGGCCAGGGCAAGCCGGCGCCCACCCGCCGGGATCTGGCGGACGCGCTGGCCCTGTTCCGCGCCGGCACACCGCCGACCGGCCTGGTCCAGCCGCCCGTCGGCTGCACCTTCCGCTCCCTGCCGTGAGGTCCCCTGCTCCAACTGGCCTTCGGCAACTGTGCGGCTTGGTCGTCGCGGCCCTGACGGCAACGGCGGCGTTCAGCGCCGACTCGGCCAGCCCGGTGAACTTCCACGAGCACGTGGCACCGCTGTTGTTCCGCCACTGTTCTCCGTGTCATCGCCCGGGACAGTCGGCACCGTTTTCGCTCCTCAGCTTTGCCGACGCGAAGAAGCACGCCCGCGATCTCGCCGACGTCACGGCCCGCCGCTTTATGCCGCCGTGGCTGCCCGCGCCCGGCCATGGCGAGTTCGTGGGCGAACGCCGGTTGTCCGACGCGGAAATCGCCGTGTTCGCCCGGTGGCATCAGGCCGGCGCCCCGGAAGGCGATCCCGCCAAGGGGCCGCCCAATCCGGTTTTCCCTACCGAGTGGCAGCTGGGGCCGCCCGACCTCATCGTGAAAATGCCGGCGGCCTACACCGTGCCGTCCGGTGGCCGGGACGTTTACCGCCACTTCATCCTGCCGCTCTCGATCACCAACCGGCGCTGGGTCCGGGCCTGGGAGTT
>CAIWAH010000326.1 GCA_903910585.1 uncultured Verrucomicrobiota bacterium | reverse complement strand
TGTTGGGAGAAGTCAGCCGGAACTCAACTGGCTGGTTGCCGGGGGCGCATCTGGACACTGCCCCGTCTCCCTCTCCGCCACGCGGAGTGGAGGAGAGGGCCGGGGAGAGGAGGTGGCCGGGAAAACCCGCGACCCTTCGGTGGGCGCCCCTTTCCCCGACCCTCTCCCCGCGGGGCGAGGGAGAATACCTGCGGAGCTGTGCCAAGATGCGCCCGTTGCCGGGGAAGCGGCACTTGCCGCCGGCGCCAACCAGGGAAATCCTGCGGCCATGTTTCCGCACGTGGTCAACGCCGCCGAAATCGCCTGGCAACCCGGTCCCTATCCGGGAGTCGAACTGTGCGTGCTGCACCGGCATCCTGTGACCGGCGGGGTCACGGTGCTCCGCAAGTTTCACGCGGGGGTGACCGTTCCGGCGCATGTTCACCCGCTGGCCAACGAAACGGTTTACGTGCTTTCGGGTGAATGGATCGAGGACGGGATTGCCCACGGCGCAGGGACTTGCTTCTTCGCCGCGAAAGGGCTCCGCCATGGTCCGCATGTCGCCCGTGGCGAGGTGATCAGCCTGACGGTGTTCGACGGTCCGCTGACGGTGGCCTGAACGGCGCGATCACCAAGGCAGATTTCGGACGACCCCGAAGCCGAAGGCGATGCCGCCGAGCGCGGCCAGCACGTAGGGATGGCGAAAGGGATTCCGCCACCAGCGCCCGGTTTGCCAGGCCCAGATCCAGCGGACGGCGAACCAGGCGCCGACGGCCAGTCCGCTGACGGCCAGGGCGTTGAATCGCAGCGCCGCAGCGAGGTCGCCGTGCAGCAGGGCGTGGAACGCCCGGGTCGTTCCACAGCCGGGGCATTGCAGCCCCGTGGTCTGATAAAGCCAGCAGCGGGGAAAGAAGAACTGCCCGGCCGGCTCGAACTTCCACAGCACCAGCAGGCCAACCAGAACCACGGGAATGCCCAGCCATCCCCAGCGGACCCAGTCGGCCTTGGGGGTGGCGGGCGGAATTCTGCCGGTCGCCGGTGCGTCCACGGTCAACGGAAGGCGGCCTTCACCTCAGGTTTGTTCAGCAGGATGATGCACCAGATGCCGAGGGGGATTCCCAGGAAGCAGCAGCAACTGCCGCAGGGGAGCATCACGAGGATGGCCGCGGCCAGCGCGAAGCCCCACGACTGCACCTTCATCATCTTGAGGGCGCCGATCAGCATCACAATGTTGGTGCCGATGCCGAGCACGACCTGAAAGATGTCGATCGGGGTCAGGCCGGCGTCCCGGGCCTCCTCCATCTTCGCCCGGGCCTCGGGCGGCAGGTTGAACTGTTCGAACAGCTTGATCATCGCGTCCGTGATGACTGGCTTCAGGAACAACCCGGAGAAGGAGAACACGATGCCGGCAACGGCGAAAAAGATCAGGAGGACGGCCGGGGCCTTCAGACTGCGGGCGGCCTGCTCTGGATTAGCCACCGCGGCGAAACCGCCTGCGTGGGGCGCAGAGACGGCGTCCGCCGAGACGAGGCCGGAAAATTCCGGGAACTGGTCCAGCGGTTTCCAACCAGGCTCACCGTCCTTTTCCGCGAGGGAATGGCGGTTGAGGCGGTTTTCACGGATCCATTGCTGGACCTGTTCGGCCGGGATGGGGCCGTATTCCTTCTGGTCGGCGCCTTTGACGCGATACATGGCAGTAGAAGCGGTTTGGGGTGGGGAAAGTTTCGCCTAGTTTTTGGCCGGCGACTGGTTGTCCCGGTAGCGGTAAAGCATGGCCACGAAGACGAACACCGCCGAGACGCCGAAGGTCATCAGCGCGTAGAGCATGAATCTTCCGGGCGTCACAGAGGCGTCGCCGGCAGCGTGGCCGCCGCCGAATTTCGTGATCAGCACCACCAGGCCGTTGCCGGCGGCAACCGTTAGCAGCCAGAAACTCATGATGGTGCTCTTCATGGACTTGGCGGCCTGGGTGTAGGCGAACTCGAGGCCCGTCGTGGAGACCAGCACTTCGGCGGTGGTCAGGATCAGGTAGGGCAGGGACTGCCAGAGCACGCTGAGCTTTTCTCCCGCCACGATGCGCTGCTGCAGCCAGGCCACCGCCACGTAGGACGCGCCGGCGATGAACATGCCCAGGCCGATGCGCCGCAGCGGTGTCACGAGCTTGCCGAAAAGCGGATAAAGCACGCCCGTGAGCAGCGGCACCAGGATCATGACGAGCAGCGGGTTGAGCGACTGCATCTCCTCGCCACCGATGGAATAGGTGTCCGTCAGTTTGAATGGCACCATATCCTTGGCCTGCAGAATCCAGGTGGAGGAATGCTGGTCGAACATGGCCCAGAACGGCGGGATCAGCACAAACACGCTCAGCACGGGCAGCACGGACTGCGCGGCGCTGACTTCGTCGGCCGTGTATTTGGCGCGGGCGCCTTCCCAGAAACCGCGTCCGGACTGACGGTTGGCGAGGGCGGCGAAGAACACCGCGAAGAAGCCTGCGGTCCGCGTTTCCCGGGCCGGCGGCACCATGAGGTAGCGTTTCCGGCCCAGCCAGAAGATGAGCGTCGCCAGGCCCATGAGCACCCCGGGCACACCGAAGGCCCAGCCATAGCCGGCCGTCTTGGCGATGAACGGAATCGTGAGGAACGAGAAGAACGAGCCGAAGTTGATCGAGAAATAGAACGCCGCGTAGGCCTTCTGGTAGAGCCGGTTCTGGCCTTCCTTGAACTGGTCGCCCATGAAGGCTGAGACGCACGGTTTGATGCCGCCGGCACCGAACGCAATCAGCGCCAGACCGGCCCACAGCAGCCAGGACTTCGTCTGCACGCTGTCGGTGAACTCACTGCAGGCCAGCACGCCGTGACCGAGGCAGTAGGACAGCGAGATCCACAGGATGGTCTTGTAGCGACCCCAGAGCCGGTCCGACACCCACGCGCCGAAGAGCGGCATGAAGTAGTTGGCCATGATGAACAGGTGGATCCATTCGGTGGCCGTGTCCTTCGACAGCCCGAGGCCGCCGCGGATCACCTCGCCGGTGATGTAACCGGCGAGAATGCCCTTCATGCCGTAGAAGCTGTAGCGCTCGCAGGCTTCGTTGCCGACGATGAACTTGACCTGGGGCGGCCAGCGGTTGGCGTCGCCTGGGGACGGGACGGGTGAACTCACGGGCGGAATTGTGTGGGCGAAGGGCGAAAGCACAATGCCCAATCCCGGCTGGAAACGGAGCAGGGGAGATCCGGCCGGATCGAACCATTGCGGATTCCGATGCCGGGGCCGGAATTTCAATTCGGCGTCCGGCCGAAGCTGTGCGATAGCCAGCGCCGTCAGACCGCATGAAGCCATCCCGCAACTACCCGCTGCTCCTCCTCAGCCAGTTCCTGAGCGCATTCGGCGACAATGCCATCCTCGCGGTCATCGTCGGGCAGCTGACGGTGATGAAGAAGCAGGGCCTCATTTCGGAGCAACTGCTGCGCGAGCGCAGCGCGCTCTACACCCTGCTGCTGTTCATCCCCTACGTCCTGCTCGCCCCGCTGGCGGGCTACCTGAATGACCGTTACGCCAAGACCACCTGGCTGCTGGGCGGCAACCTGATCAAGCTGGCCGGCACCGTGGTGTGCGGCCTGAGCATCTGGCAGGGTTATATCTGGCAGGCCCCCGGCTATATCATCGTGGGCATCGGCTCCTGCTTCTACGGGCCGGCCAAATACGGAATCCTACCGGAAATCCTGCCGCGGGAACGGCTCGTGAAGGCGAACGGGACGGTCGAACTGCTGACGCTGCTGGCCATCATCACCGGGGCCGTAGCTGGCGCCTTCATGGCGGACCGCCTGCCCCTGACGGCCTGCTATGCGGTCCTGCTCGGAATCTTCGGGGCCTCGCTTGCGCTCAATGCCTTCATGACCCGGACCGCGGCGAATCCGGCGACCAACCTGAAGCGCAGTGTCGGCGAGTTCTTCGGCCACACCCGCGATCTGCTGATCGCGCCGCGCCTGGGCAAGGTGCTGATCGGCACGGCCCTGTTCTGGGTCTGCGGTGCCGCGATGAAGATCAATTTTCAGGCTTGGGGCTTGGGCGTGCTGCAACTGCCCAACAATCTCCAGGTCTCACTGCTCGGGTTGTGGCTCAGCGTCGGTGTGATGGCGGGCAGCATGCTGGCTGGGCAGTTGCACACTGTCGGCGATTTGCGGCAGACGCGGAAGTATGGCTTCGCCCTCTCGGGAGCGTTGCTGCTCCTGTGGTCCGTCGAGCCGCTGGCGTTTTGGCGCCAATGGGTGGTTCAGGCCGGTGAAATGCGGCTGTTGCCGGCGGTCATCGGCCTGCTGATCGTGACCGGATTCATCGCCGGACTGTTCCTGATCCCGCTCAACGCGGCCCTCCAGGCGGAATCGGATCCGGCCAAACTCGGCAAGACCATCGCCGTGCAAAACCTGTGTGATAACGTGGGCATGCTTCTGGCCGGCGGAATCGTGCTCGGCTGCACCAAGACCGGCCTGAGCGCCGGACAGGTGTTTGCCGCCATCGCTTTTATGGTGGTCGGAGTGGTGCTCTGGCTGCGGATTCCGCGGCCTACCAACAGCCAGGTCGGCTGACCGCCTCCTCTCAAGCATCGCGGCACGTAAACTGGCGCCTCCGGAAATATTCGCCACCTTGCCGCCATGCGACATCCGTGTCTCCGGCGGTGGTTCCAAACCGGGTTGACCGTCCTGCTCTCGGCCGGGGCAATCGGCGCCGCGATGGGAGCCGGCCGAACCGTGGTGGTGAGCGAGCTGATGTATGCGCCGTTGCCCGATCCGGACGGAGTGGAATCCACTTCTGACCACGAGTTCATCGAGCTGCAAAACGTCTCAGCGGCGGCGGTCAATCTGGGCGGAAGCTATCTGACCAATGCCGTCACGTTCGTCTTTCCCGCCGGCACCATCATCCCCGCCGGTGGATTCCTTGTGGTGCCGGCCAAGAAGTCGGTGTTCCAGGCGCGCTACGGTTCTTCTGCCACGGTGACCAGCGGTTATTCGGGCAACCTGAGCGCCAGCGGCGAGACGGTGGAGCTGCGATCCGCGACGGGTGCGGAGTTGCTCAAGTTCAGCTTCGACAGTTCGGGCGACTGGCCCTCGCGGGCCGACGGTCTTGGCAGTTCCCTCGAACTGGTCGATCCGCAGGGCGATCTCGACGATCCCGCCAACTGGCGTTCAAGCACCGAATACCAGGGGTCGCCCGGCCGGGCCGGCATCGGTCCGCTCAAGCAGGTCGTCATCAACGAGGTGCTCGCCCATACCGACCCGCCGTTCGAGGACGCCATCGAGCTCTACAACCTGACGGATTCCACTGTCGTAATCGGTGGCTGGTATGTTTCCAACACACGGGAAAACCCGCTGAAGTTCCGGATCCCGGCCGGCACCACGATTGCCGCCCGCGGATTCAAGGTGTTCTACGAATTGGCCCGCACCGGGCTGGCGACCGGCTTCAATCCCGACGGCACCGGGGACAATCCGTCGTTCACGTTCAACTCTTCCAGCGGCGACGAGGCCTGCCTGCTGAGCGTGGATTCGTCCGGAAATCCGCTCCACTGGATGGATGCGGTCACGTTTGGTCCGACCGACAACGGCAAGACCCTTGGCCGCTATCCGGACGGCACCGGCAAACTCACGCCGCTGAGCCGGCAGACGTTCGGCACGCAGGTGACCATGGACTTTCCCGAGGAGTTCATCACCGTCTTCCGCACCGGCGCAGGCGCGAGCAATGCCTATCCGGAAGTTGGCCCGGTCGTGATCAGCGGGCTGATGTATCATCCGGTGGACGGAGCCGACGAGTTCATTGAGCTGCAAAACGTCGCGGCCACCGCGACGCCGCTGTTCGATCCCGAGTATCCGACCAACACCTGGCGGCTGCGAAACGCGGTGGAATTCGACCTGCCGGCTGACATCACCTTGGCCGCCGGCGAAAAGCTGCTCGTGGTGCCCATCGCCCCCGAGACCTTCCGCGCGAAGTATTCGCTGCCGGCGACCCTCAAGATTTTCGGACCGTGGACCAACGCGCTCAACAACGCGGGGGAGACTGTGGAACTGCTGTATCCCGACACGCCGCAGCTTCCGCCGCATCCGGATGCCGGTCTGGTTCCCTACTTGCTGCTGGAGGAGGTGGCCTATCTGCCCGCGGCACCGTGGCCCGCCGCGGCCGATGGCCTGGGACCGGCACTCCTGCGGAAGAGCGGGCTGCTTTGGGCGAACGACCCGGGCAGTTGGGAGGCCGAAGCCACGGCGGCGACTCCTCCGGTTGTTTCGGTCACCGTGAGCGGAAACTCCCTGTCGCTGAGTTTTGTGGCCGAAGCCGGCCGGACCTATCGCCTGCAACGGCGATCCACGTTAGGAAGCACCGACTGGAACCCGGCCGAATTGCTGACCACTCCGGCCGCCGGAGGAGTGACGACCGTTGCGGTCGAACTCTCCACCACCAGCGGCTATTACCGGGTTACGGCCGAATGACCGGCACGGTGGGCCTCATTGGCTCGAATCCGCGGTGGTTGGCCATATCCGGACCGCGTCCGCGCCACAGCTGACGAATTGTCCGTCGGCGTCGAAACCCACCGAGAAGACACTCTTCCGGTGCACCTTGGTCGAGGTGATTTCCCGCGCGGTGACGAGATCCCACAGCGTGACATGGCCGTCGAGTCCGCCGGCGAAGAGACGGGTTCCATCGGGGCTGAACGCGACCGAAAGCAGCGCCCCGGTGCGGGCAGTCAGGCGCAGGCTTACCTTCCCCGTGGCGAGTTCAAAGAGGCGCATGGTGCCGTCAAATCCCGGAACGGCGACCAACCGACGGTCGGGCGAGAACGCGACCAGTTGGGCAAACGACACCGGTTCCGAAAACGTGATCACGGCGCCGGATGTCCGGTCCAGGACCTGCACCTGACCGCTGTTGGCGATGATCACCAGGTGGCGCGAGTCCGGTGAAAAGTGAAGGCCCCGCGGGCTGCGGGCGTCGGTCGTCGCCCACTCGATCTGACGCGAGGACAGATTCCAGATGCGGACGCCGTTGTTGGCGTCCCCGACGGCGAGTCTTGATGCATCCGAGGAGAAGGCGACGGCGCCGATGCCCCGACCCTCGAACCGGACCCAGTTGGTTTCGCGCAGCGAGAACCGCTCACCGGCGGGAGACAACTGCGCCACCTCCAACTCACCGGAGGGCTGATACACGGCCCCCCGGAGGATTCCGCTGTCGGCAAAGCAGAGGTCCTCCGCGAGCGCATTGGTTTGGTTTCGGAACCGTGTGACCAACTTTCCGTCGCGGACCTGTCGCACCGTCATTTCGCCGGCCTGTTCCGGGGCCGTGAAAAAGTGCCGGCGGTCGGCCATCAGGAACGCCACCATGGTATCGGACGGCAGGTCCTCGTGGAGACGCCAACGCTCGCGTCCCGCGGGCTCCCATATCCGAATCACCCGTTCGTTTCCCGCGGTGACGAACTGGTCTCCGCCGGGCAGGAATTCGGCCCCGAAAACAAAGTCGGCATTGCCCCGAAGCCGTGTTTCGAGCCGTTGATTCACCAGATTCCAGACGAAGATTTCCGGGTCCCTTCCGGTGGCAATCAGTCGTTCGCCGTCCGGCGAGAACGCCAGCGCGGTGACGAGGTCCTGGTGCCCGGTGAGCCGGCCCTTGGGGGCCAGGGTGGCACCGTCCCAGAGGGCGACGGTTCCGTCCGGCCCGCCGGAGGCCAGCACGCCGCCATCCACCGAAAATCGCAACACGTAGGCCATGTGTTCCCACGGCAGCCGCTTCTCGTGGGCGACCGCCCGGGCGATCAGGGTTCCGTCGGCCGTGCGCCGGAGCGCGATACCACCATTCGCCTCGGTGATCGCGATCCGTGTGGTGTCGGGCGAGAACGCGAGCGTGCCCGGCATCTGGACCTTGAGGTCCGGCACCTCGCCAAGGGGGCTGCCGTCGGCCAGCGACACCCGCTTAATCCGGTCGCTGATGTTGAACCAGGCCGACTTGCCGTCCGCCGCGATGGCCAGTGCGCCGGCCATGCCGGCGACGGAGAACGAGGCATTCGTCGTCAGGTCCGGCAGGGACAGGAGGCGGACGGTGGTGTTGGTCTCCCGCGGTTGGCGGTCGGTCACCGCGACCTGCCGCCCATCCGGCGTCACGGCAAACCGGAGGCTTCCGCCGGTGCGCACGACCTGATCGCGCAACAGTTTACGATCCTCCAACGACCACAGGCGAAGCCGGTTTCCGGTGTCCGCCGCCAGCAGTTTTCGGCCGGAATCCAGCAGGGCAATCTGGCGGAAGTCGCTTTCGCCGGCGCCAAATTCCGCGAGAAAATCGGGCCGGGCCTGGGCCGCGAGGAAGTGCCATTCCCAGCCGCGCAAGTCCGGGGCACCGTTGGTGGGCCGCTGACGTTCGAGGATTTCGCGAACGCGGCGAAGGTTGCCGGTGTTCCATGCCTCAAAGGCGAGCGCGAGGTCGGCGGCGTAGAGGTTTTGGGCCGTGCGCTTTTGCAGCAACGCCACCGCCTGCCGGCCGTTTTCCGCCTGCTGGCGGGCGCCTTCAATCCTCAGGGCGGCCAGGGTTGAACCCGCGGCCACCACCCCCAACAACACCAGGGTGGCGGTGGCAAATCCCGCGAGCCACGGATGACGCCGCGCGCGGGTCGCCAAAGCCGTTGCGGCGGATTGAGCGGACGGGCGTGGATGGGTTCGTCATTCAGGAACCGCTCCAGCTCATCGGCGACCTCCTTGGCCGTGCGGTAACGCCTCGCGGGGCGTTTTTCGAGGCACCGGAGGCAGATGGTTTCGAGGTCGATCGGCACTCCGGGACGCAGGGCCCGCGGCGGAACCGGATCGAGCTGGGTCACCGCACGGATGGTGTCCTTGAGCGTTTCGCCTCGGAACGGCGGCCGGTCGGTGAGCAGGTAGTATAGGATGGCACCAAGACCAAAGACATCGGTCGCAGCGCTGATTTCGCCGAAATTCGCGTCGCACTGTTCCGGCGCCATGAAATTGGGCGAACCCGCGCCGTCGGATTCGGATTCCGCCGCGGGAGTCCGGCCCGTCTGGCGCGCCAGGCCGAAATCGGTGATTTGCGGCTCGTCCGCCGGGTCGATTATGACGTTCGCCGGCTTCAGGTCGCAGTGGAGCACCCCGCGCGTGTGCGCGTAGTGGACCGCCTCGGCGACCTTGCGCGCATAGATGGCCACCCGGGCGGCTGTCAGCACCTGCCTGCGGGTGAACACCGCCAGGTTTTGCCCGGGCACGAACTCCATCGAGAAGAACAGCCGGCCTTCTTCGCGGCCGACTTCGTAGATGCCGACGATGTGAGGGTGATCCAGGATGGCGGCCGCCTGGGCTTCCGCCGTGAGCGCGGCGTCCGCGGCGGCATCCCGCTTGTGCAGCATCTTCACCGCGCACAGGCGGTTCAGGCAGCACTGCCGGGCCTGGTAAATGGTCCCGAAGCCGCCGCGGCCGACTTCGGCGAGCAGCTCGTAGTCTCCAAACTGGCGGGGCAGGTTGGGCGCGGAATCGGACATGGCAGAAGCCGGGATGGCCGAACCGGATCGGCCCCGAGGCGCCGAAAGATTAGGCCGCGGGCGGTTTCAGCAAATCCAAGTTGAGCCGGTAACCGATGCCGCGCACGGTCAGCACATAGCGGGGGTTCATCGGGTCCGCCTCGATCTTTCGGCGGAGGGTCATGACGTAGTTGTCCACCGTGCGGCTGTCGGGCGCGTAATCGTAATGCCAGACCGAAGTGAGCAGGTGTTCGCGGGAAACCGGCGAGCCGCCGGCGAGCTGCAGCGCCTGCAGCAACCCCAGCTCCTTGGTTCCCAAATCCAACCGCTCTCCCCGGAGGGTCACCGAATGCCGGGGGAGATCGAGACGCAGCCCGTCGTGTTCCAAGACCTGGGTCACCCGCTCCTGCCGCGAATGCCGCCGTAGGAGCGCCTGAAGCCGGGCGACCATGACGTTGAGGGGCACGGGTTTGACCCAATAGTCGTCGGCTCCGCCTTCCAAGCCGGCGACCTGCGAGGCGGGATCGCCGTTCGAAGTCAGCATGACGATGGGGCAGGTGACCCCTTGGGCCCGCAGGCGACGGCAAAGAGAATCGCCCGTTTCCCCGGGCATCATCCAGTCGAGCAGCACCACATCGGGATTTTCCCGGGTCGCGCGCCGGAATCCTTCCTCAGCTCCTGGCGCCAGGAGCACCTTGAAGCCCGCTTTGGTCAGTTGGCTGGAGATCAAACTCCGCAGAATCTCCTCATCCTCAACGACAAGGATGCGCGGGCACTCCAATCCGGAACTGTTCGCTTCCTCGGGCACGGTAGTCAGTCCTTCTACCCAACGGTCACTCGCCAGTGCGGTTAAAGGACACCCGGATTTGACGCTGCCTTGACACAGGCGTCGAGCAACGATTCAGGGGAATTGCGGTTCCAGACCACCTTGTCAGATGACGGTGAACAACTTGGACATCGTTCGCTTGCCGCGAAGGGTTTTCCGGTCAGGGTGGCAGGCCGTTTCAGGAACTCCGCGCCGCCGGCACAAGTTTGTCAAAAACTGCGTTTTTGTGGGCGATTCCACCCCCTGGTTAGATTCCCCAAAAAACCACTTGTAACCACAATATGTTGGGTCAAGCTTCGCATCCGTCCCCCACCGGATGGGTCCGTTTCGCCGAGAGAGCACAGATAATTCACCCAGTTTCCGACGGTTTTTATGCCCGAACATTGCACTGCCGAGGGGTTTGCAAATGAGCTGGGCAGAGGAGCCGTCACCCGTTCCAGCCACAGTTAATACCCGCCCTAGCCATGATTGATGCCCAGGATGTCGTTGCCACGCCCGGCAAGGCCAAATCCGCCCGCCGCGGCACTCCCAGCACCGTAGCTTCCGTTCAGCGCGGAGGCGCGTCAAAAAAGTCGGCCAAATCGGCCAAACGCACGCTCCGAGTGAGCCGTGTTTTCAGCGATTCCAAGGTGGCGCCGTTCGATCAGATCGAATGGGAACGCCGCACGGCCGAAATTACCGACGACACCGGCAAGGCGGTGTTCAAGCAGGAGAATGTCGAGGTGCCCAAGACGTGGTCGCAGCTCGCGACGAAGGTGGTGTGCTCGAAGTATTTTTACGGGGACGTCGCCAAGGCGGAACGGGAATATTCCGTCAGGCAGCTCATCCACCGGGTGACCCGGACGATCGCCGACTGGGGCATCAAGGACGGCTATTTCAGCAAGACGGACGGCGAGGTGTTCTATGACGAGCTGACCTGGCTGTGCGTCAACCAGTTTGGAGCGTTCAACTCGCCGGTGTGGTTCAACGTGGGACTCTTCAGCCAATACGGGGTCGGCAAGTCCTCCGACAAGGGCAACTGGCATTGGGAACCGTCGCTGGGCGAAGCGAAGCGGGCCAACACGCAGTATGAGTTCCCGCAGGGCAGCGCCTGTTTCATCCAGTCGGTGAACGACAACATGGAGGACATCATGCAGCTGGCCTACAGCGAGGCCATGCTGTTCAAGTTCGGTTCCGGCACCGGCACCGACCTGTCGCCCATCCGTTCTTCCAAGGAGAAACTCTCGGGCGGCGGAAAGCCGAGCGGGCCGATGAGCTTCCTCCGGGTCTATGATCAGGTCGCCAACGTGGTGAAATCGGGCGGCAAGACCCGGCGCGCCGCGAAGATGAACACCATCCGCGACTGGCATGGCGACGTGGAGGAGTTCATCACCGCCAAGATGAAGGAGGAAAAGAAGGCCTGGGCCCTCATCGAACAGGGCTACGACGGCTCCTTCAACGGCGAGGCATACGGGTCGGTGATGTATCAGAACGAGAACCTCTCGGTGCGCGTTTCCGACGAATTCATGACCGCGGCGGTGGAGGGCAAGGAATGGTGGACCCGGGCGGTCACGACCGGAAAGCCCCTCGAGAAGAAGGACGCCTCCCGGCTGCTCGATCAGATCGCAGAAGGCACCTGGGTCTGTGGTGATCCGGGCCTGCAATACGACGGGGCCATCCAGAAGTGGCACACCTGCAAGGGCACCGAGCCGATTCACTCGACCAACCCCTGCTCGGAATACGTGTTCCTCAACAACACCGCGTGCAACCTCGCCTCGCTGAACCTGATGAAGTTCAAGCAGGCCGACGGCACGTTCGACATCGAGCGCTTCAAGGCCGCGGTCCGGATCTACATCACAGCCCAGGAGATCCTGGTGGATAACGCCAGCTATCCCACCAAGATGATCGCGGAGAATTCCCACATCTACCGCACGCTGGGTCTGGGTTACGCCAACCTCGGTTCGCTGGTGATGAGCTACGGGCTCGCCTACGACTCGAACGAGGGCCGGGCGTTGGCCGGCGCGATCACCGCGGTCATGACCGGGCACGCCTACGAGCAGTCCGCGGAAATCGCCTCCACCATGGGAGCGTTTGCCGGTTACCGGGATGCCCGTTGCTCCGGCGTCGAGAAGCCGCTGAAGAAGGACAATGTCGAATCCATGCTCGGCGTCATCCAGCACCACCGGGGTGCCGTGGAGGACATCCAGCCGAGCCGCGAGTTCGCCTACCTCAAGGATGAGGCCCGCGCCTGCTGGGACCGGGCCCTCGCCAAGGGCAAGCAGCACGGCTACCGCAACGCCCAGGTCACGGTGCTCGCGCCGACCGGCACCATCGCGTTCCTGATGGACTGCGACACCACCGGCGTCGAGCCCGACATCGCCCTGGTGAAATACAAGCTGCTCGCCGGCGGCGGAATGCTGAAGATCGTCAACCGCGGTGTGCCCGATGCCCTGCGGCGCCTCGGCTACAACAGCTCCGAAACCGAGCGCATCGTCGCCCACATCGAGAAATTCGACACCATCGAGGACATCACCCTGACCAAGGATGACGCCCAAGTGAAAGGGGGCCGGGCAAAGGCGGGCGACAAGGTCGCCAGCGGCCTCAAGGCGGAGCACCTCGAAGTGTTCGACTGCGCGTTCAAGCCGTTCCGGGGCGAACGCAGCATCCATTACAAGGCCCACCTCAGCATGATGGCCGCCGCCCAGCCGTTCATCTCCGGCGCCATCTCCAAGACGGTCAACATGCCCAACGACGCCACCGCGGCGGACATCCGCAATGCCTACGTGGACGCCTGGCGCATGGGCCTGAAGTGCGTGGCGATCTATCGCGACGGCTCGAAACGCAGCCAACCGCTCAACACCAGCAAGGCCGCCGTCAGCGAAACGGCCGGCGGCAGCGAGCAGGTGGTGACTCTGGAGGCCCGGATCAAGGATCTGGAAGCCGAGGTCGCCCGCCTGCGGGACATGACCAACCAACCGCTCCGGAAGCGTCTGGCCGAAACCCGCATGGCGGTGAACCACAAGTTCGAGATCGCCGGCCACGAGGGCTACCTCACCGTCGGCCTCTTCGACGACGGCCAGCCGGGCGAACTGTTCGTCACCATGGCCAAGGAGGGCAGCACCATCGGCGGCCTCATGGACACCATCGGGGCGCTCACCTCGATGTCGCTGCAATACGGCGTGCCGCTGGAAAGCCTCGTCCGGAAGTTCGCGCACCAGCGGTTCGAGCCCAGCGGCTTCACCCGCAATCCCGACATCCGCAACGCCTCCTCGATCATCGACTACGTCTTCCGCTGGATGGCCTGCCAGTTCATCCCGGGCTACCGCGCGGCCAATTCGCCGAACGGCGGTCAGGCGGAACTGCCGATGCCGGATCTGCTCAATGAGCTGAAAAAAAAAGTGAACCGGCCGGTGCCGGAACTTCCGCTCGCCGATGAGGGCAACACGGAAATTCTCGTGAAGGCGTCCGCCAGCCAGAGCGGTTCCAGCGTGGCGGCCGTGGCCAACAGGCCGGCCGGTCATGCGGCGGTGTTGCTTACCAGCACGTTCAAAAACCAGGGGGATGCACCCACCTGCCCGACCTGTGGCCATGTCACCGTGCGAAACGGAGCCTGCTACAAGTGCCTGAACTGCGGCGCGAGCCTGGGCTGTTCGTAAGCCGGTTGCTCCGTGCAGGGGTGGGGGCCGGACCGTCAGGTCCGGCCCTTTCATTTTCCCGTCTGGCGGACTTCGGACTTGTCAGCCCGGCTGAGGAACGCACCCTGCAACGACACTCCCATGAAGACCTGTCCGCCTTCCGCGCGCCGCCGTGCCGGGTTCACCCTGATTGAACTGCTCGTCGTCATCGCGATCATCGCCATCTTGGCGGGCATGCTTCTGCCAGCCCTCTCCAAGGCCAAGGAGCAGGGCAAACGGGCCCGCTGCCTCAACAACCTGCGGCAGATCGGCATTGGCATGACCATCTACGCCAATGACAACCGCGATGTGCTGCTGAAGGCCCGATTTGACGGCGGGCTCTGGGTGCAGATTTCGATCAATCAGCCGGAGGCCGCCGCCGCCAAACAGCTCGGCCTTCCGATCGATACCAACGCCACGGTGGCCAAGATGTGGACCTGTCCGAACCGGCCGGATTTTCCCACCTACGAGCCGCAGTATCCGCAGTTCAACATCGGTTATCAGTATTACGGCGGCATCGAGCAGTGGAGCAATCCGGCCGGGTCGTTCAAGTCGCGCAGCCCGATCAAGACCGGTCTGGCGCAGCCGGGCTGGGTGCTGGCGGCCGATGCGGTGATGAAAGTGGACGGCAAGTGGGGCGGGGGACGGGACTCCGCCTTCAAGGGAATGCCGCCGCACAAGGTGCCGGGCGGTCTGCCGGCGGGTGGCAATACGCTGACCATTGACGGTGCCGCCCGCTGGGTCGCATTTCGGCAGATGCTGTTCATCCACAGCTGGAACACGGGCGGCACCCGGGATGCCTACTTCTACCAGGAAGACCTCGGCGAGGAGCTTCAGAAGAAGATCGCGCAGCTGAAGCCGCGTCCCTGAGCACCGACGGACGGCCGTTTGCCGCAGGATTCGGCGTATCCGGCGCTTGCCAAGTGCTTCGTCCTCCCTAGTCTTCCGACTCATTTTCCGACTGGAGAAACCCCGATGTTGAATGCTTTTGTCAGTCTCCCGACCGCGGTCCAACCGTTGCTGGCGCAGGCCATGCAGGCCGATCCCAAGGCCAACCAGATCGTCAGCTTCGGCTTTCCGGTCATCATGCTTGTCGTCGTGTGGGTGCTGATCATCCGCCCGCAGCAAAAGAAGGCCAAGGAGCAGACGGAACTGCTCAAAACCCTCAAGGCCAACGACAAGGTGGTCACCACTTCCGGCATCATCGGCGTCGTGACCAGTGTCCGTGACGACTCGGTTACCATCCGTTCCGGCGATGCCAAGCTGGAGGTCCAGAAGAGCACCGTGGCCCAGATCCTCGAAAAGGCCGCCTGAGCGTCCTAAACCCTGATTTTCGCAGCCCACCCTTTCCATGAACCGCAGCCATCTCTGGAAGTTTCTCCTCGTCGTCTTTCTGATCGTCTGGTCGTTGTCCGAGATCACTCCCTTCAAGTCGAAGAACCTCATCGACCAGTTCGACCAGTCGGCAGTGACGCCCGATGCCGCCTTCAATGACATCGTGAAGCGGGCCCGGGATCTGGAAACGAACAATCCCACCGGCTACGTCCCGGCGACCTACAGCAACCTGCTCACGGCCATCGGCACCACCGAAATCCAGAAATACTTCCCCTCCAACTATCTTGAAAATGCCGAAGGACGCCCCTCCCAGCAGGTGATCCTCAACCGCCTCCAGCGTGAGGCTGCCGGCCGTTTCAAGCTCGGCTTGGACCTCAGCGGCGGCACCGCGTGGACGCTCGAAATGGACCTGAGCAAGGTGCAGGGAACCAATTCCGCCGCCGGCACGAATGCGCCGACGATGTCCCTTGCGGATGCCGTGGGAAATCGCTTCCTGGTGGAGCAGGCCATTGCCGTGCTCCGCCGCCGCGTGGACGCCTTCGGCGTGGCCGAACCGCTCATCCAGCCGTCCGGGGACAACCGGATCGAAGTCCAATTGCCCGGTCTGTCGGAAGCGGACAAGGCGTCCGCCCGCGAAAGTCTCCAGAAAGCCGCCTACCTCGAGTTCCGCATGGTGGACCCCGACATGGACCAACATGCTCAGGGGCCGGTTCCGGAACTGTGGCTGATCCCGCCGGGCTACGAGCTCAAGTATGAGAAGCAGAAGCTGCAAGATGGACGGGTTGTCCGCATCCCGATCATCGTGCGCGATGCTCCGGAAATGGGCCTGACCGGCGACGCCGTAAAGTCGGCCCGCGTCGCCCATGACCCGATGACCGGCCGGGCCGAGGTCAACTTCACCCTCACGGGCGAAGGTGCGACCAAGTTTGCCCAAATTACCCGGGCCAACGTCGGCAAGCGGCTGGCCATCGTGCTCGACGGCGAAATCGTTTCGGCTCCCAACATCAACGGGCCGATTCCCAGTGGCAACGGGTCCATCACGGGCAATTTCAGCGACAAGGAAGCCTTTGAACTGGCCACCTCCCTGGAAAACCCCCTGAAGACCCCGCTGCGGGTCGTGGAGGAGCGCGGGGTGGATCCATCGCTCGGCGAAGACTCGATCCGGAGCGGTATCCGGGCCTGCCTCGTAGGTGTCCTGTTGGTGGCCGGATTCATGGTGGTTTACTACCTGCTGGCCGGAGCGGTCGCCAATGTCGCGCTGCTTTGCAACATCATCATTCTGCTGGGCGTGATGTGCTCCCTGAACGTCACCTACACGCTGCCGGGCATCGCGGGCATCGTGCTGACGGTGGGTATGGCGGTGGACGCCAACGTGCTGATCTTCGAGCGCATCCGTGAGGAGCAGGCGCACGGGAAATCGGTCCGCGGCGCCTTGGCGGCCGGCTACAGCCGGGCCTTCGGGACGATCTTCGATTCGCACGTCACCACGCTGATTTCATCGATCCTGCTGATCGCTTTCGGCACGGGCACCATCAAGGGCTTCGGCGTGGCCCTGACCATCGGCGTGGCGGCCAGCTTGTTCACGGCCCTGGTGATCACCCGCCTCATCTTCGATTTCCTGTTGAACAAGACATCCGTCCTGAAAAACGGGGTCAGGATGCTTCACCTCATCGGCAAACCGAACCTCGACTTCATGGGCCTGGCCAAGCCGGCCTTTGCCCTGTCCTGGATTATCATCGTCGTGGGCATCGGCTACGGCATTTTTGTCCGCACGAACCTCGCCGGCATTGAGTTTGCCGGCGGTGAGAGCATGACGCTGAGCTTTGCCCAGAAGGTCGAGCGCGAGAAGATTCGCGCGGTGGTTGACGGCCTCAAACTGGGTGAAGGTCGGGTCGGGTATCAGAACGACCAGGTCAACAAGCGGGAAACCCTCCGAATCGACGTGCCGCATGACGAAGCGGCGGCGAAGGACGGAAAGCCGTCCAATAGCAGTCGGGTGGAAGCGGCCCTGAAGCAGGCGTTCCCGGAGGCCAAATTTGCGCCGCTGGGCACCGAGACGTTCGGACCGGCGGTCGGCCAGGAAATCCAGAAGGCAGCCATCATCGCCTCGCTTCTGTCCCTGTTCGGCATCCTGGTCTATGTCGCGTTCCGCTATGAGTTCAGCTTCGCGATCGGTGCTGTCATCGCGATCCTGCACGACGTGCTGATGACCATCGGCATGTATTGCCTCACCGGTCTCTGGAGCGACGGACGCCAGTTCAACGCGACCTTCGTGGCCGCGCTCCTGACGATCATCGGCTTCTCGATCAACGACACGATCGTCATCTTCGACCGCATTCGCGAGGACCTGAAGCTGGGGGTGCCCGGCACCTTCCGCGAGCTGATCAACCGGGCGACCAACGAAACCCTGAGCCGAACCATCATCACCTCCGGAACGGTGTTCCTGGCGACGATGTCGCTCTACCTGTTCGGCGGCGGTCCGATCAACGACTTCGCGTTCACGTTCCTGGTCGGCATCATCACCGGCACCTATTCCTCGATCTACATCGCCAGCGCCTTGGTGCTCTGGTGGCACAAGGGGCAGCGTCCGGTGCTCGGCACGGCGGTGACGCCGGTGGCGACCGCAGCCGAAGCGGCGGCCAAGGCCTGATACAGCTTCCTTCCTGTAACCCGGCCGGACTATCCGGCCGGGTTTCTTTTTCCACGGGCTCCGATAGGCTGGAAGCACCGTGAGGCGGGTCATTCTCTGTCTGCTGTGGGCGGGAGTCCTTTGGGGAACCGCTTGCCGCAACCCCGTGCCAATTCCGGTCTGGCAGGACCTGTTGGACGGCAACTCGCTGATGGGTTGGCGGACCTGGCTGCGAGGCCTTGGGACGAACGATCCTCACGGTGTGTTTTCGGTCACCAACCGCCTGTTGCGCATTTCCGGTGAGGGGATGGGTTATCTCGTAACCGCGGGTTCGTTCCGCGATTTCCATCTGATGGCGGAATGGCGCTGGGGCCGGACGAACATCCACCCGGACCGGGTAGGGCGCGCACGCGACTCCGGAATCTTTGTCCATGTCACCGGGCCGGATGGAAACTCGCATGACGGTGCCGGCGCGTTCCGGGCGGGCTTGGAATACAACCTGATGGAGGGCGCCGTGGGTGACCTGCTGTTGATACGCGGCGACGCGGCCGACGGCACATTGATTGCCCCTTCGGTCAAGGCGGAGACGGCGGTTGAAGCTGATTCCGAAGGGTGGTTCACGTGGGCAATTGGCGGCCCTTTGCGTCGCTTGGAACGGTGGGGCCGCGTCAACCGCTGTCAGAAATCACCCGATTGGGAGGACCGGTCGGGCTTCATCTGCCCAAGCGGTTTTGAGCATCCGGTGGGTAATTGGAACACCTCGGAAATCATTGCCCGCGGGAATCGGATGGAATTCTGGCTGAACGGCCGGAGGGTCAATCGCCTGGAGGAGGTTCATCCGGCTGCGGGTGCCATTCTGCTGCAATGCGAGGGCTCGGAAATCTTCTTTCGCCGCCTCCGGATTCGCGCTGTCCGCAGCGGGCCATGATCATTTCGGCTCCGACGCGGGCTGAAATTGCATCCAAACATTGGCGGCCAGAATGAGTCCCCCGCCGGCGAGGAGATTCCAGCTGAGGATCTCGTTCGGGTAGTCAATGCCCGTCCATTTCGCGATCAGGCTTGGCAGGAACAGGGTGACGCCAAACGTGAAGACCGGTTCCGTGCAGTAGAGCAGCCCGGCCTCGGTGGCGGGAACTTCCGGCTGCCAGCGGTTGGCGAGCAGGAACGTCAGCAGGGTGCAGAAAAGCGTGAGCCCGCCCATCATTATCAGCGCGGCCGGAGATGAGTAGGCCGTCAGGACATCCCGAGGATGGTTCGCAAGCAGGCACGCGAGCGGCACACACAGTGCCGCCATCGACAGGAACATCACCAGTGAGAAGCGGCCCACGTGATTGCCGGCGAACTCCCGTCGTTCCAGCCAGAGGATTTGGGCCGCGAAGAATACCGAGCCGAGCAGGTTCTCCAGCTCCCCGCGGCCGAGGCGAAACTGACCGGAACCCAGATCGTTCAGGATGGCCGCTCCGACGAGCACCAGTCCGGTCGCGGCCATGGTAGTCCACCGGGGCAGACGCCGTTGGCGGAGCGCGAACCAAAGCGGGATCCACACACAGTAACCCTGGGTGAGGAACGCAGCGGTGGAGGCGTGGGTGTAGGCCATCCCGTCCATTTGCAGGATCAGACCGGCCGCACCGAAGATTCCCAGGCCGAGACCCTGGCGGACTTCGCTTCGGGTCAGGCGCGTGAGGGTCAGCCAAGGCAGACAAACGAGAAGCAGCGAGGCCAGAACAAACCGCTCGGCGACACACAGGGTCGCAAAGAAGAAGGAACTGTTGCCCGGCGACGTCCGCTGTCCCAGCAAGGCCAGCGACTTCATTGCGGGAAAGCTGAAGGCCCATACTGCACAGCAACCGATCAGCACCCGGGCGGCGGTAGCTCGGTTGGGATAACCAGATGGCGACATGGATAAACAAAAACGCCGCTACGGAATCCGTAGCGGCGGCCGAAACTTCCGGCGAAATCAGAACCGCTTCAGTGCCACACCGTCGATGCGGGCGGTGGTCCGTTCACTGATCCAGGTGCGGTCAGCCTTGCCCTTGTCGGTCTTCGGTGCCCGCTGGCCCACGTTGCCATTGATCACCTTGGTCTCGCCGGACAGCCATTTGCGAACCTCGGCGTGCCCATCGGCAAATGCCAACGCGGCGGTGCCCGTTCCAAAGTAGGCCGGCCAGTCGATCCAGTTCGGGTTCTCAGCGGCGATCGCGAGGCCGCCGTCATTGATGCTCGCAGGATCCTCATCCATGAAAATCCAGGTCATCGAAGGTCCGGGAGCGTTGAAGCTGCCCATCTTGCCGTAGGTGTAATAGGTCCGGTTGAGCGTATGTCCATGGCTCCCGTCCAGCCATGGTCCTGCCACCGCGCGACGGCTCAGGGTGGCACGGTCACCGTCGGTTCCGACGGCCTGGCTCATCGCTACGGAACGCGCCCGCTTTTTCAGAATTCGGCCGTCCTTGGTCTTGTAGGCTGTCCTGGCCGGCTTGGTATCAAACGGACTGACAAAGATCTCCGCCGACCCGCCGATAAACGGCGCAATCAGGCACAGCTTCGGATCCACCAGGATGTCGGTATTCGCCTCGTCTGCAGAACCCGGCGAAACATTGCCCGGGCACCAGTTGCGGCCGGGATCTTTGTTGCCGTCGTCCGGATTGGGCGGGAGGAAATCGGAGAATTCCCCGGCGTAGAGGTTGAGCGCCAAGATCAGCTGCTTGTTGTTGCTGAGCACCTTGACGGTCATGGCCTTGGTTTTCGCCTTGCTCAACGCCGGGAGCAACATGCCGGCAAGAATGGCAATGATGGCGATGACGACCAGCAGTTCGATCAGGGTAAATGCCCCTCGCAGACCGCGCTTGGATTGGGACGGAACGATGTTCATCTGAGGATGATTATGTGCTTCGGGTCAAACACTCGCTCACTGGCGAGGGACAAGTCAATCAGCCGCTTGGGGTGGCCTGGCGATGACCGGACAGCGGCCGGTCGATGCCGGAAGCCATGGTCTTGCCGAAGAAGGATGGTTCGCGAACGGCGGCAAAGAAAAACCGCCCGAACCAAATCGGGCGGCCGCGCGGTTTCCAGCAACAAATTGCCGAATGTTCCAACGACTCACTCGTAGCCCGGGCCGACGGTGGTGTTCTGTGACATCCACTTGGCATCAACCAAGGAGTCTCTGGCTGGGACATTCAACGCGACGGATCCATCATACTTGACCTTGGGCTTGATGGTGTTGCCGATCCAGCGGTGGATTTCCGCATGACCATCTGAAAATGAGAATCCGCAGGCACCGTTGTGGTAAGACGCCGGCATGTCGATGATGTTGCCGGAGGCTTGGTCCGGCCGGATCATTTGCACCGCGAACGCGCCGTCGTTGATGCTGTCAGAATGTTCCTCGACGAACACGAAGGTCTGCGAGGGGCGGACGATGTCGGAGTCCTTGGAGTAAAGACGGTATGGAGGTGCGGGGAGCCACCCGCCAAAATCAAACACCTGGCTCATCGAGATACTGCGGATCCGGGGCGTGAACCTCCCATTGGCGCCGTTGATCTTCCCGATCGCCGCGCGGTCAGCCGGGCATTTGTAAATCGCCATGGAGCCGCCGCCGTATTTGAACAGGGGCCCGTTGGTCACGAATCGGGAGTTCGTTTGCGACGCGTCGCCGGGAAAGTCCAGATTGCCCTCCATCCACACCGGGCGTCCTGGCACGGCGAGTGACGCCACCAGCTTCTCCTGATTGTCGCCCGAATACAGCTTCCATGCGAGCATAAGCTGCTTGTTGTTGCTCATGCACAGGATGCCCTGGGCCTTCGTCTTCGCCTTGCTAAGGGCCGGCAGCAGCATGCCGGCAAGAATCGCGATGATCGCAATGACCACCAGCAGTTCAATCAGAGTGAAGGCGCGGGACCGGGAACAGCGGAGTGCGCGTTCTTTGAGGTTTATGTTCACGTGATGTTTGTGTGGTGCCATACAGTTGCGCGTGCACTTCGGCGCGTCAACTCTCCCGGGGCCAATCGGCCAATATTCTTTCGAAGCGAAGCCTTGAATCCGGGCTGCCTCGCGGAAATTGAATCGCTACCGCGTTCCGGCCACACTGGACGACCAATGTTCGAGCTGCTGAACACCGATCCTCACTCCCGCGCCCGCCGCGGCCGCCTGACCACCGCCCACGGTGTGGTGGATACCCCGGTGTTCATGCCGGTCGGCACCCAGGCCAGCGTCAAGGCGCTCGACAACCGCGAACTGCTCGAAATGGGCAGCCAGATCATCCTCGGCAACACCTACCACCTGAACCTCCGCCCCGGCCTCGAAATCATCACTGCGGCCGGTGGTCTGCATGGGTTCATGAACTGGTCGCGGCCGATCCTGACCGACTCCGGTGGCTTCCAGGTCTTCAGCCTCGGCAAGATCCGCAAGATCAGGGAACACGGGGTCGAGTTCCGGAGCCACCTCGATGGTTCGCTCATCTTTCTCGGCCCGAAGGAAAGCATGGAAATCCAGCGGGTGCTGGGTTCGGACATCGCGATGGTTTTTGACGAATGCCCTCCGCACGACGCGCCGGCGGAGGAGATCGCCCGGGCGGTGAAGCGAACCATCCGCTGGGCGGCCGAATGCCTCCAGCAGCCGCGCGCTCCGGGGCAGAAATACTTCGGCATCGTTCAGGGTGCGAGCGACCCGAAGCTCCGCGAAAAGTGCGCCCGGGAACTGGTGGCGATGGACTTCGACGGTTACGCGATCGGCGGCGTCAGCGTGGGCGAACCGGAACCGGAGATGATGAAGGCGGTGGAAATCACCGAGCCGCACCTGCCGGTGAACAAGGCCCGGTATGCGATGGGCCTGGGCACGCCGGCGCAGTTGGTCGAACTGGTGGCCCGCGGCGTGGACATGTTTGACTGCGTGCTGCCCACCCGAGTCGCCCGCAACGGCACGGCGTTCACCAGCCGGGGCACGTTTGCGATCAAGGGCGGGGCGGTGAAGGCGGACTTCGGTCCCATCGAGGAAGGCTGCACCTGCTTCGCGTGCCGGCATCATACCCGGGCTTACATCCGGCATCTGCTCAATGTGAACGAGATCCTCGGCCTGCGGCTGGTCAGCATCCACAACAGCCACTTCTTCCTGAAGGTCATGCAGGACATCCGCGACCACCTGGAGGCGGGCACCTTCAGCGAGTTTCGCCGGGAATTCGCCGCCCGCTACGTGCCCACGCTCAAGGTGCAGGCTGCCCGGGCCGCCGCCAACGCGGACCGCTGAACGGCAACCGACGGTGGTCGCACAGCCGACGGTTCGGGCCCGTCAGCGCCGCCCGCGGGGACGCGCATTGGCGGCCTTGCTCCCGCGTTTCGCCCCGGGCTTGCCGCCCGCGTTCTTCTTGGTCGCGCGCGGCGTGCGGGCCGGGCGGTTGTCGGCCGGCTTGCCGATGGTGGTGCCCGGTCGTCCCGGCCGCTGCGGGCGCGGACCGTAAGTCGGCTTGGCAAAGCGCTTCGGCTTGTAGTTCGCGTGCTTCTTCAGCGTCAGTCCGGCAGGCTGGTTGAACTTCCGCAGCGGCTCGATCGTCTTCGGCCGCGGCTTGGGCACGAGCACGATGGGGCACCCTTCGTAACCGAAGGCCTTGCGCAGCTCATTGGCGAGAAACTTGGTGTAAACCGGGCTGAGGATCTCGTCCCGGTTGACGAACAGCAGGAAAGTGGGTGGCGCCTTCTTGACCTGGGTCGAATAGTAGAGCTTCAGACGGTGCCCCTCGTTGCTCACCGGCTGTCGACGCTCCACGGCGTCCTGCAACGTGCGGTTGAGGATTGACGTGGGCACTTCCTGTCCGAGCTGCGCGACCACGTAGCGGATGGACTCCAGCAGGCGGTCCAGCTGGAAGCTGTCCTTGGCTGACGTGAAGATGACCGGCGCGTAATCGAGGAAGAACAGCCGCTTCTGCACCCACTGGCCAAACTCCGCGAGCGTGGTCAGCGGATGGTTCTTCTCGTCCTTCTTGATGCCTTTCTCCCGGCGCTCGATCTCCTTGTCCCGGGCCTCGCGGACCGTTTCCGCGACGAGGTCCCACTTGTTGACGACGACGATGCACGCCCGGCGTGCCTCCACGATGAGGTCGCCGATCTTCTTGTCCTGTTCGACGATGCCGTTCTCCGCGTCGATGACGAAGACCGTGATGTCGCAGCGGTTAATCGCGTCGCGGGTCCGCTCGGTGGAGAAGAACTCGACGGTGTCGTCCACCCGGCGCGCCTTGCGCAATCCCGCGGTGTCGATCAGGACGTAATGCTGCCGGACACCTTCGGTCACGACCTCGAAGGGCACGTCCACGGCATCCCGGGTCGTGCCCGGAATCGGACTCACGATGACGCGTTCGGAGCCGGTCAGAGCGTTGATGATGGAGCTTTTGCCGACATTGGGCCGGCCCACGACCGCCAACCGGACGGGGCGCGTGGCGGTGCCGAGTTTTGGTTCCGGACGTGCTTTTCCGTCCGCGACCTCTCCGGTGTCGTCGTCCGCCTCATCCTCGGCGCGAATGCGGACCGCGGCCGGATCCGGCTCCGGGAGGTGGGGCAGGGCGGCCTCCATCAATGACTCGAGGCCGCGTCCGTGAATGGCGCTCACGGGATAGACCTCGCCGAAACCCAGCCGGGCGAACTCGAGGGAATTCCGCTCGGCCGACACGTTGTCGGACTTGTTCGCGGCCAGCAGCACCGGGCGGCCGGCTTCGCGGAGCCGCTTCGCGACCTCCTCGTCGAGGGGCACGATGCCTTCCTGCACGTTGACCACGAAAATGATGACGCTCGCGGACTCGATGGCGATCTGCACCTGGTCAAAGGCCGCCTGCGTGATGACGTCCTGCACCTTCTCGCCGCGCAGCAGGCCGATGCCGCCGGTGTCCACCAGCGTGAACGGCTGGCCGCGCCATTCCACTTCCGCGGTCACGCGGTCGCGGGTCACTCCCGGCATGTCGTGGACGATGGCAATGCGTTTGCCTGCGATCCGGTTGAACAATGCCGACTTGCCGACGTTCGGTCGGCCAACAATGGCGATAAGCCCTGACATGCCGGGCAGGGTGACCGAAATGGGCCGGCCGGCAAAGGATTCTCCTGTCGGCGGGCCGGCGGCAGGTGGGTTCAACCGTGTCCGCGTGGGGCGCCCAATGACGGTGAGGCCTTCGGGAAACCGCGCGTGGCCGGCCGTTCAGACGTAGAGCGCCTGCTTCATCTCATGGACCAGCACGCTGGCGATCGGATAACGGCGGTTCATGTCCTGTTCGAGGCATTTCAGGATGATGCGCTCCAGTTCCCCCGGAATGTCCGCGTTGACCTCCCGCGGGCGGACGAAGTCGCGGCGGTTGACCTGCCGGCGGAGCACCTCGTCGGCGTTCTCGCCCGGAAACGGCTTCTTGAAGGTCAGCAACTCGTAGGCGCTGACGCCCCATGCCCACAGATCAACGCGGTGATCCACGGGCTGCTTCAGCAGTTGCTCCGGCGCCATGTAAAGCGGCGTGCCCGACAGGCGGTCGAGTTTCCTGGGCGGATTCGGAATCGGCTGCGCGAGGTCGAAATCCACCAGCCGCAGGCTGCCGTTGCGGGTCAGCAGCACGTTCTCGGGCTTGATGTCCAGGTGCATGAAGCCGCGGTCGTGGACCACCTCCATTGCGCTCGCGAAATCGATCAGCACCCGGGCGATGTCCTCGGTCAGCACGGGATCATTCGCGGCCATCAGCAGCTTCAAGTTGGAGCCCTCGACGTATTCCAGCACCAGCACCTGTTCGTCGCCCAGCTTGCCGTGCTCCACGTATCCGATGATGAACTGTCCGTCCTGGCAGGCCTGAAGGGTTTCCGCGCCGGAGTTGAAGCGCTTCCGCTCCGCAAACGCGAACGCCGTGTTGTTCTTCATCACGCGCACGGCAAACGACCGGCCCGTCTCGTCGGTGGCCAGCCAGATCTCGGACATGCCCCCTTCGTTGATGGACTCGTGCAGCGTGTAGCGATCCAACTTTTGCCCCGTGTGCGCCATGAATGTTCTGAGCGGCGACAGCTACCACAGGGCCAAGTTCGGGAAAAGAACTTCGCCAAAAAACTGCCGGCCAACGGCTTCGCAAATCGACGCCCCGCAGTCCTCTTCCGCAAATGTCGCCGGCCAAAACACCACCCGGACATTCGGCGCCGCCCGGGTCAACGGCCGCCAGCGGCTGGGGAAGGGGACCCGTCGCTGGCATTTCCCCCGCCGCCCCGGCAGTCTTCCCGGCACCGCATGACGACGGGTTTCCGCACCGTGTTCGAGGCCGTGGCCGGCTGGGTCTTTCCCAATGCCTGCCAACTGTGCGGCCAGCGGCGGGCGACCGCGGCCGATGGCTATGTCTGCCCGGCCTGCTGGAGCGGACTGCGGTTCATTCAGCCGCCGCATTGCGCCCGGTGCGGACTTCCGTTTCCCGGCGCCATCACTCACGAGTTCGAGTGCGCCAACTGCCGGGACGTGCCGCTCGCGTTCGAGTTCGCCCGCGCGGCGGTGGTGGCCGATGGCGTCGCCCTCGAGGTCATCCACCGCTACAAATACCAGCGGGCCCTCTGGTTCGAGCCGTTCCTCGGCGACCTGCTCCGGCGGGCGGCGGGAAGCGATTTCCGGGGGGCGGACTGGCATGGCGTCGTCCCGGTGCCGCTGCATCCCGTGCGCGAGCGCGAACGGGAGTTCAACCAGGCCGAACGGCTGGCCGCATTTCTCGGGCGCGAGTTCCACCTGCCCGTCCTGCCGCGCCTCGTGCAGCGCACGGAAGCGACCCGCACCCAGACCCGGCTTTCCCGGGAGGAACGCGCCGAAAACGTCCGGCGGGCGTTCGCTCCGGTCGGCACGCCCGACTTGGGCGGGAAAAACTTCCTGGTCGTGGACGACGTGCTCACCACCGGTGCCACCACCAACGCCGTCGCCCGGGTGCTGCGCAACCACGGCGCCGGGCGCATCGGCGTGCTGACCGCCGCCCGCGCCACGCTGGAGGGCAGGGGACCCTGACCGGCTGAATACCGCCCCGGCGCCCCCATTGGTCCAGCAATTCGAGGCGCGGACCTTGCCTCCCGCCGCCGCCGGCGAAACGCTCCCCCGTCCATGGCTGACCTGACCGCTCCGTCAACACCTCCGGCCCGGCCGGCGGCGCGGGTCATCCTGCATCTCGACATGGATGCCTTCTATGCGTCCGTCGAGCAGCGCGACCGGCCAGACTTGCGGGGACGTCCGGTTATCGTGGGTTCGCCGCCGGACCAGCGTGGCGTTGTGTGTGCTGCCAGTTACGAAGCCCGCAAATTTGGCGTGCGCTCTGCCATGCCCAGCCGCACCGCCGGCCGGCTGTGCCCCCAGGGCGTCTTTGTCCGGCCCCGGATGGAGGAATACCGCCATGAATCGCGGGAAATCTTCCGCCTGGTCGCAGCCACCGGCGTCTTCGTCGAGCAGGTGTCCGTGGACGAGGCCTATCTTGAAGCCACCGCACTGATTCCGCCTGCCCTTCGCAGTGAGCCCGACGCCGCGCTCGAATGGGCCCGGCCGCTGGCCGAGGAACTCAAGCGCTCCATCCGCGAACAGCGCCGCCTGACCGCCAGCGTGGGCATCGCCGGCAACAAGCTGCTCGCCAAGCTCGCCAGCGACTACCGCAAGCCCGACGGGCTCATGCTCATTCCCGAACGCGACAAGGTGGCGTTTCTCCGGCCGCTGCCCGTGCGCGCCCTCCACGGCGTGGGCCGCGTCACCGAGGAAGCCTTGGTTGGGGCCGGTCTCGGCACCATCGGCCACCTCCAGGATTACCCCGGCGACCTCCGGCACCTCGTCGGCTCGTGGGGACCGGTCCTCAAACGCTTTGCGGTGGGAGAAGACGACCGGCCGCTGGAGCTCGGCGACGAGGTCAAAAGCATCAGCAGCGAAACCACTTTCGAGCACGACACCGCGGACCGGCCCACGCTCCGGGCGGCCCTCCGCGAACATGCCGACGACATCGCCCGGAAACTCGAACGCCGCCACCTGTGGGCCCGCACCGTCCAGGTCAAGGTCCGCTACGGCGACTTCACCACGCTGACGCGGCAATTCAGTGTCGAGGAACCCGTGGTGGAGGCGCGGGAGATCTACCGGCTCGGCTGCTGGCTGCTGGCCCAGCACCAATTGGTCTCCCGGCCGCTGCGCCTCCTCGGACTGGGCGTGAGCGGTCTGGCCGAGGCCCAGGCGCGGCAGCTCCGGCTGTCGCTGGGATGACCTGATCCGCCGTCATCGCCGCCCGTCAAACCCCTTGGCAGCGCGCCCTTTGGCCCGGTAACGTCCCGTTCGAGAAGCCCATGCCCCGCGTCGCCAAAGCCAAACCCGCCGACTCCACCGCCAACCTCGGCTTCGAGGCCAAGCTCTGGCTCGCCGCCGACAAGCTTCGCAACAACATGGATGCGGCGGAATACAAGCACGTCGTCCTCGGCCTCATCTTCCTCAAATACATCTCCGACAGCTTCGAGGAGCACCACGCGAAGCTCGTGGCAGGCAAAGGCGACTACGCCGGGGCGAATCCTGAGGACCCGGACGAATACAAAGCGGAGAACATCTTCTGGGTGCCCCCGGCGGCCCGTTGGTCGCAGCTTCAGGCCCATGCCAAGCTCCCCACCATCGGCAAGATCGTGGACGACGCCATGGTCGCCATCGAGCACGACAACCCGCGCCTGAAGGGTGTCCTTCCCAAAGACTACGCCCGCCCCGCGCTCGACAAGCACCGACTCGGCGAACTGATCGACCTCATCGGCACCATCGGCCTCGGCGACAAGGAGAGCCGCAGCAAGGACATCCTCGGCCGCGTCTATGAATACTTCCTCACCCAGTTCGCCAGCGCGGAGGGGAAGAACGGCGGGCAGTTCTACACCCCGTCCTGCGTCGTGCGGCTGCTCGTCGAGATGCTCGCCCCCTACAAGGGCCGCATCTACGACCCCGCCTGCGGCTCCGGCGGCATGTTCGTGCAGTCGGAAAAGTTCGTGGAAAGCCACGGTGGCAAGCTGGGCGACATCTCCATCTACGGCCAGGAGAGCAACGCCACCACCCGCCGCCTCGCCATCATGAACCTCGCCATCCGCGGCATCGAGGCGGACATCGGCAAGGAACACGCCGACACTTTCCGCAACGTCCAGCACCCCGACCTCCGCGCCGACTACGTCCTCGCCAACCCGCCCTTCAACGACT
>CAIWAH010000325.1 GCA_903910585.1 uncultured Verrucomicrobiota bacterium | reverse complement strand
CCTGCCGCCCGCCGCGCCCGAGTTCGCGGGCAAGCTGACTCCGAACAACATCAACTACGTCTGGGGCTTCGATGACGCCCGGCCGCAGCAGTGGATGCCGCCGGGAGCGTTTCTCGCGGTGTGGATGGCCGCACTGGCGCTCCTGGTCTACACGCCCACCCACCTGTTGCTCCGCAGCCGCTGGTTTCGGGGCACTTGATCCACGGGCACCGATGCCGGGCAGCACTGAAACCGCCGCAGGCCTCACGGCCCGGGAATTCCCCCCGAACAAGGCAGCAACCGGCTCTTGCCTCCGCCCCCGCAACGGGCACAAATACATCGTCCGTTGAGTCCACCAACGGGCGCCCAGAGTATGACGTTACACTCCTGCCACCCCGTATCGCTCCGGCGCGGATTCACCCTCATCGAACTGCTGGTCGTCATCGCGATCATCGCGATCCTCGCCGGCATGCTCCTGCCCGCTCTCGCCAAGGCGAAGAGCAAGGGCCAGGGCATCATGTGCATGAACAACACCCGGCAGCTCATGCTCGCCTGGCGCCTCTACGTGGACGACAACAACAGCCGCATCCCCCCCGCCTACTCCGACAATCCGAACAACAGCGCCTGGGCCTACGGCATCCTCGACTGGAACTCCAGCAACCGGGACAACTGGGATGTCACCAACACCCTCGCCAAGGGCACCATCTGGAAATACACCGGCCAGTCGCAGAAGATTTACAAGTGCCCGGCCGACCAGTTCCTGACCAAGGGTGCCAAGCCGCAGCCCCGGCTGCGCAGCAATTCGATCAATGCCTGGGTGGGCATGCACGACGGCAAACCGACCTGGTTCGGCAACAGCCCGCCATGGCGCATGTTCCTCAAGGAATCCGACTTCGTTGAGGCGGCCAACACCTGGGTCTTCGTGGACGAGCACCCGGACAGCCTCAACGACGGCTTCTTCTGCACCGACATGAAGCCGGCGCCCGACCTTTCCAAGGCAGTCATGCCCGACGGCCCCGCCAGCTATCACAACGGCGCCTGCGGCTTTGCCTTCGCCGACGGCCACTCCGAAATCAAGAAGTGGGTCGATTCCCGGACCAAGATCCCCGTGAAACGCTCCGACTTCGTGCCCGGCAACCAGGCGAACAACCGGGACATTCAATGGCTGTGGAGCAAGACCACCCAGCGCCTCAACTGACCCCCGCCCTGATCGCCATCCGCCGCCTTGCTCCGCTGGCGGCGGTGATGCGCTGGGCGTGCGTGCCCGTTCTGGGACTGCTGTTGGGCTGCCAGTCCAAACCAAAGCCGGTCTGGCAGCCGCTGTTTCTCGCCGAGGGCGAACCCGCCGGCTGGGTCGTCAGGGCGTGGGACGATGTCGCCAAGCCGGCTCCGGCCGACTCCAAGTGGCTCGTGAAGAACGGAACCCTCACCAGCGCCGGCGCCCGTGGCACTTGGCTGGTGTGGGAGCGTGAAGTCGGTGATTTCGACCTGTCCTTCGAATTCCGTCTTGGCCGGCGCGGCAACAGTGGCCTGGCTCTGCGGGCGCCACTCGCCGGCGACCCGGCCTTTGACGGAATGGAACTGCAGATGGCCGACCGCCGTTACAACCCCGAGGCCACGCCGGCGGAACTGACCGGCGGTCTCTACCGTGCGCTGGCGCCGCTCGAACAGGTTTACAAGCCCGAGGCGTGGAACCGCTACGAGATCTCGCTCCACGGCACCCGCCTGTTCGTGCGGCTCAACAGCATTCCCATCCAGGATGTGGACCTCGCCGGACAGACGAATGTCGTGCAGCGCCACGACGGCCGGGACGTGGTCCCGCTCAAGGACCGCCCCCAACGCGGTCACCTGGGATTCCAGGAACTCAGCCGCGACGACGGGCACGTGGAAATCCGGCAGGCGCAAATCCGGATTGTGAACTGACCCCGCGAGGAGGGCGGGAAGACATCCCTTCCCCCGCCCACGCCGGCCTTCAGGCCGCCTTCGGCATCATGCCGTTCTTGCGGGCGTAGTCGAAGATGCCGCCGGCATCGATGACCGGGCGGACCTCGCCCAGCGGCTTCAGCGAATACACTTTGCCGGTAGCGACGTGCCGGATTGTGCCCGCGTCAATGTCCACTTCGGCCAGATCGCCGGTCTTGAAAATGTCGCAGAGGCGCTCGGGGCATTCGATTGGATAAACCTCGCCGGTCGCGATGCAGTTGCGGAAGTAGATCCGGGCAAAGCTCTCCGCGACGACACACTCGCAGTTGGCCGCGCCCAACGCGATCGGGGCGTGCTCGCGCGAACTGCCGCAGCCGAAGTTCCGGCCGGCAATCACGATCGGGAACTCCGTGTCCATCGCGCCGTCCTTCACGAAGCGGACCGGATACAGCGCGTTCGGCAGGCCGTTCAGCGCGTAGCTGCCCAGCTTCTCGTATTCCTCGGCGATCGTGGGCACGAGGTTCAGGAACTGCGCCGGGATGATCTGATCGGTGTCAATGTTGTCGCGGACGACATAGACCGGACCGGTAAACTTGCTCATGTCGGCCGGGACAATGGTCCGCCGCCGCCGGCCGGACAACTCGATTGTCACCGGGCTTGAACGGCGCGACGGGCCGTGAATCCATTCCCGCCAGTGAAGGCTTCCGTCATGGTCACCGTGGTGGGTGTGGGCGCCGGGTTCGCCGCCGGGTGGGGTGTGGCCCGCCTGAACGCTCCCGCGCCGGTTCCCGCCCCGCCGCCCGTCACCACGGCGGTGACCAATCCGGCCCCGGCTGCCCCGGCGAAACCGGCCCCGGAAAAACCCGCGGCCACCGAGGCAATCCTGCGCGGACTGGCCCTGGAAACCGCCCTGCGCTCCGCCCTGACCGAACCGGATGAAACCCTGCGCCACGAACGCCTCAGGGTCCTGGCCACGCAGACCGATCTCGCGGCGTTTGCGGACGCGCTGTCCAAAGGTGACCGCATTCTAACCTCCGGGGACCGTTCGGCCTATCGTCTGCGCCTGCTGGAATTGCTCGTCCGGGACAACCCGCTCGCCGCCGTCGCCGCGGCCCGGACGACTTCGGAAGCCAGCCAGCGGGAGTGGACCGTGATGGCGGTGCTGCAGGCCTGGGCGCGCCATGATTCGACCGCCCTGGTGAAGTGGCACCAGTCACTGCCGGAACACGAACGGCGCGGTCAGCTCAACGCGCTGGGCGGCGCCCTCGGCCTCTATTCGCCGGCCGCCGGCCTCGAACTCGGCCGCAGTCTCACCACCACCGCCGACCGCCGGGTTTATTACCGGAGCCTGTTCGAGACCTGGTCCCAACGGGATGCCTCCGGCGCCTTTCAGGCGGGTTCCGCCATCCTCATCGCGAACAACCAGGAAAGCGAACTGGGCGAACTGCTCGGCCGCTGGGCGGTGCATGACCTGTCGGCCGCCAGGGCGGCCCTGACCCAACTGGGCGCACCGGATCGCCATTGGACGGTCTTTGAATCGTTCTTCAGCGGCCTCGCCCAGGAACGGCCCGCCGCCGCCGCCGAACTGCTTTCGGGCATCGGCGGCTTTCAGCGCCGCCGCGAACTGGTGAGCCAGCTCATGCAAAGCTGGGCCAACGTGGACGCCCCGGCCGCCCGGCGCTGGGCCGAGGCCATCACGGATTCCGGCTACCGCCAGACGGCCATTGCCAACCTCGCGGCCGCCCTGCTGGACCTCAATCCGCAGGCCGCGCTCGAATTGCTGCCCGCCAACGGCCTCGGTCCCGACAACACTTGGGTTTACCGCTCGCTGGCCGCCAAGCTGACCGGGCGCGATCCGAAAGCTGCCCTCCGCCTGCTCGAATCCATCAATCCCCCCACCCTCCGCCGCGAGGTGATGCTAGGGCTGATGGACGGCTGGTCGGCCACCGATCCCAAGGCCGCCGCCACCTATGCCACCCAACTGCCGGCCGGCCCCACCCGCGAGGCCGCGCTGAGTTCGCTGATCGGCGGCTGGGCCAGCGATGACCTCAAAGGCACGGTGGATTTCATCCGCGGCCTCGATTCGAAGCGGGAACAGAACAACCTGCTGGGCCAGATCATGTGGCAGGTCGGCAGCCAGAACCCGGAACTGGGCAAAGAACTCATCACCAGTCTGCCCGCCGGCACCGCCCGCGCCGGCCTGCTGGAGAATTTCACCAGCGCCTGGGCCCGGGAGGACCTGACGGCCGCCAAAACCTGGATTGAATCCCTGCCCGAGGGCCCGATGCGACGGGACGCCCTTTCCGCGCTGCCCAACATCTGGGCGGAGCAGGACCCGCAGGGGGCGGCCAACTACGCCCTCACGATGCCCGACAAACAGCTCCAGCAGCAGTTCACACAGGCCGCAGTGCAGCAGTGGCTCCAGTCCAATCCCGACGCCGCACTCGAATGGGCCAAGGCCCTGCCCGGCGGCCAGTCGCGCGAAGCAGCCCTGCAGACCATCGCGGAGTTCCACGCAGCCGACGACCCGCGGATGGCGACCGAACTGGCGCTCCAGATGAACGACCGCGACCGGCAGCAGGGCGCCGTGATGAGCATCGTCTCCAACTGGGCCAACAACGACCCCAAGGCTGCCGCCGAATGGGTCGCGCAGTTCCCCGCCGGCGACCTCCGCGACGAGGCCGCCACGCAGGTGGTGAATTCCTGGGCCCAGCACGATCCGGCGGCGACCGCCCAATGGCTAAAGGACCAGCCCGCCGGTCCCGGCCGCGACAACGCCACCGAGGCGTTTGCCACGCACCTGCGCGAGGAGGACCCGAACACTGCCGGCGCCTGGATCAATTCCATCGCCGATCCCGCCCGCCGCACGTCCGCCCTCCAGGAACACGTCGGCTGGTGGTGGGAAAACAATCCCAAGGCCGCCAAGACCTGGCTCGACTCGCTCGGACTCCCGGCCGATCTCCGCGACGAATGGCAGCGCGCCGCCGAAGCCCGCGCGGTCAATCCCGATGGCGGCGTGTTCGAACGCCTGCAGCAACTGGATAACCGGTCTCCCTGAGGACGCCCGGGCGCGATCCCCTGGCCGGGAGAGCCCGCCCAATCTCCATGTGCCAGCGGGGCAAAGGCGGCCCAAGCCACCCATCCGGCAGCATCGGCGGGAACGCCGTCTCAAGCTTCGCCCGCCAGCTCACTTCCCGATCCGGTAGAGCGCCGACTTGGTCCGGAGGAACAGCGCTTTGCCCGACACCGCCGGCGACGCCATGAACCCGTCCTCCAGTTGGTTCTCCGCGAGCTTCTGGAACTTCCGGTCCGCCGCGATCACCACGGTCTTGCCCTCTTCGCTGAAGCAATACAGCCGGCCTTCGGCCGCCAATGGCGACGCCGAGTAGTTGCCGCCGAGCCGCTCGTTCCACACCACCGTGCCCGTCTTCGCCTCCCAGCAGGTCGCCACGCCGCCATCCTCGACCCCGAACAGGAGGTCGCCCACGAGCGTCAGCGCGGGCTTCTTCGGCGTGGCCCGCTTGGATTTCCACGCCACGGCCAACTGGGTGCCGGCGGCGGCCTCGGCGTTGACGTCGAGAACTTCGCCCCGGTTGCCCGGGCGCAGCGCAATCGTCTGCCCCTGCGACCAGCCGCTCGGGAAGAAGACGAGTCCGTGCCCCACCACCGGCCGAGTGCCCGCACTGTGGCTGGTGCGTTCCTCGACCCGCCACAGCTCCTGACCGGTCCGGGGCGTGTAGGCGTAAAAGGCCTTCGCCCCCTGGCTGAGCACCGTCGTCAGGCCGTTTACGCGGGTCACCTGACAGGTGGCGAACGCCTTGCGCCAGTCGCCTTCCGCGTCGGGCTTGCCGTCGGGACCGAGGTCCTTGAAGTCAATCGAACGCTCGCGCCGCCACACGGTCTTCCCGGTGCGCTGGTCGAGGGCCACGATGAACTGGTGGTCGCTGCCGTCGAAGTTCAGGAAAATCAGGTCCTCCCACAGCACCGGCGACGAACCGGCCCCGCGGAAGTGGTTGCACTCGAAATCGCGGCGTTCCCACAGCACACGGCCGTCGCGCGTGGACAGGCAGGCGATGCCCGGCGAGCCGAAGGAGACATACACCCGGCCGCTCTCGATCGCGGGCGTCGGCGAGGCGTAGGAGTTGAACTTGTGCGCAAACTGCGGCGTCTCGACCCCGAACAGCTTGCGGTTCAGCACCACCTGGCCGGAGTCGCGGTCCACGCACAGCACCGACAGCTCGCGGCCGTCCTCCGTGGCCGTCGTCAGCCAGACCTGTTTGCCCCAGATGACCGGTGACGACCAGGCGCGGCCCGGCAGCGGCGACTTCCACGCGACGTTGGTCTGCTCGCCCCAGTGCAGCGGCAACCCGCGGGAACGCGAGGTGCCATCACCCCGCGGCCCGCGGAATTCGGGCCAGTTGCGGTCGTCCTGGGCGAGACCGGAAAGACCAAAGAAACACAGCAGCGAAACCAGCAGCGGGCGGAACATGGCCGGGACCGTAGCGCAACGATCCGTTGTCGTCATCGTTGGCATTAAACCTCCGATCGGTCTCCGCACGCGCCATTGCGCGGCGGCGGGCTTCCTGACTAGGCTCGCGCATGACCAGATTGCCGCGTGACCGTCGCCTGCCCCGTTGGGCCGGGTTCGGCCTGCTCGGGCTCTGGCTGCTGCTCGCCGGCTGTGCGTCCCGGGTGGATTGGCCGGGCCGCGTGGGCACCTACACCTTCGACGAGGCCGTGCGGGAATTCGGGCCGCCGGACAAGACCGCCACGTTGACCGACGGTTCGACCGTGAGCGAGTGGTTGCTGTCCCGCGGACGGATCAACGAGATCGGGCCGCCCGCGCTCCGCGGTTTCGGGCCTTACGCGGGCTTCTATCCGCGGGTTGCCACTGACTTTTACCAGACGCCGGACCGCTATCTGCGGCTCACCTTCGGCGCCGACAAGAAACTCCAGGCTGCCAAGAATCTCATCAAATGAGCGATCATCCCGACGACCGTCCGCTGGGCCTTTACGGCTGGCTAAACCGCCTCCTGGTGGTGCTCATCGTGCTCGCGGTGGTGGTGGGCATCGGCATCAACTACCTGCCGCTCATCCGCCAGAACCAGCAGATGCGCGAGGAGGTGAACCTGAAGCGCGAGGAGGTGGCCCGGCTCGAGGCCGAAGTGCGCCGACTCCAGACCGAACTCAAGGCGGTGCAGTCCGATCCGCGCACCATCGAGCGCAAGATCCGGGAACTCGGCTACGCCAAGCCCGGCGAAGTCGTGGTCAGTTTCGAGAACGAACGCCGCTGAACCATGCGCCTCTCCGCGTCACTCGCCCTGTCCGCCGGAGTCCTGACGGCCCTGACCGCAGGGGCGGTCCCCGCGTTGCGGCCGGTGGCCGATCCTGTCTGCGGCGCGCCGCGGCTGGCGCTCAGCGCCGCCTCGGACACCGAGGGCTTTGAACTGCTCGGCAGCGATTCGCTGGAAGCGGGCGCCGTGTGGGAAGGCTTGGTCCGGCTGGCGCCCGGCACCCACGAGCGGGTGTGGTTCGATCCCGACGTGAGCAAGCTGGGCCGGCGCTTTTACCGGCTGGAATCCCGCCCGCCGCTGCTGCCGCCGCCGACCGACAACTTCGCCCTGGTGGACCAGGCCGGACGCCGCCGAGAATTCATGCGCGAAGGCGATGCCCGGGCGGTGGTGCTCGTGTTCACCGACAACGCCCACCTGGCGGAAACCTGGCAGGCGGTGCGGCCGCTGGAGCAGCGGTTCGGCACCAACGACGTGCGCTTCTGGCTGGTTAATCCGGCCGACACCCGCGCCGCCATCGCGGCCGCCGCGCCGGCGACCGGCGTCACCGCGCCCCTGCTGCATGACGCGGCCCAGCTCGTCGCCCGCACGTTCGGCGCCGGCACCGTGAACGAGGTGGTTGCCCTCGACCGGACCTACGCGGAGCCCTTTTACCGCGGCGCGCTGGAGACCCGGTGCATCGAGCCCGGCGGCACTTCCCAGGCGCATCTGGCCGAGGCCTTGGACGAATTCCTCTCGGGCAAGCCGGTTTCGGTCCAGCAGGTCCGGAACCATCAGGCCAGCCTCGGGCTCGGCCCCTTGCCGGTGCCGGGATTCCGCACGGTCATTGCACCGCTGCTGCAGGCCAAGTGCGTGACCTGCCATCGGCCCGGCGACATCGGGTCGTTCGCCATGACGAATCACGCGGCGGTGGCCGAACGCGCCGCGAGCATCCGCCGAAACGTCCTCGAGGGGAGCATGCCGCCCTGGCACGCCGATCCCGGACACGGCACGTTTGCCAATGACTTTTCCCTGACGCCGGCCCAGGCGGCGCAATTGGTCGCGTGGCTGGACGCCGGGGCGCCCAAGGAGGACGCGGGCGACCCCCTCGTGGAATCACCTCCGCCGCCACCACCCGAATGGCCGCTGGGCACGCCCGACAAGGTGGTCTCGATTCCAAGTCAGAGCCTGCCCGCCACCGGGGAGATCCCCTACCGCTACCTGCTCGTGGCGAACCCGTTCAATGAGGATGTCTGGCTGCGCGCCGCCTCGGTGAAGCCGGGCAACCGCGAGGTCGTTCACCACTGTCTCGTCTTCGTCGCCCGCAACATCACGGAATTCCTCCAGGTGCAGGGCGGTCTGGGCGGCTTCTTCGCCGGCTACGTTCCGGGAATGGAGCAGGTGGCGTTCCCTGCGGGCACCGGCAAACTTCTCCGCAAGGGCTCGTTCATCGTCTTCCAGATGCACTACACGCCCAGCGGCAAGGCGGCCACGGACACGACCCAGCTGGGCTTCTACGTGGCCCCCGCACCGCCGCCGCGGGAACTGGTCACAACGGCCGCCTATGACACCGCGTTTCGCATCCCGCCAGGTGTGCGCGATCATCAGGTCGTCGCGGAAGCGGCGATCACGCGCGATTCGCTGCTCTACGAGCTCAGCCCGCACATGCACTACCGGGGTTCGCGGATGCGGTTCGAGGCGCTCTATCCCGACGGCACGGCGGAAACCCTGCTCAACGTGCCCGGCTACGATTTCGCGTGGCAGGCCCTTTACCGGCTGACCGAGCCAAAGCGGCTGCCGGCGGGAACCCGCGTGCGCATCACCGGCGGCTTCGACAACTCGGAGTGGAATCCCTGGAATCCGTCGCCCGCTTCCACGGTGCTGTTCGGCGAGCAGACCGACGACGAAATGCTGATCGGCTACCTGAACGTCGCCGCCGAGTGAGGCGGAAGTCGGGGCGCCGGGATCTTCCGGTCAGTCGGCGCGGCGGCTCACACGTCGGTGCAACCGGCCTCCAGCATCGCTTTCCGGCCGGCTTCCATCTCCTCCGGCGTGGGGTCCTTGATGTGGGTGGCGATGCCCCACTGGTGTCCGAAAGGGTCCACCACCTTGCAGAACCGGTCGCCCCAGAACATGTCCGTCGGCGGCATCAGCGACTGACAGCCCATTGAAACCGCCCGGGCGTGAATGCCGTCCACATCGGCCACGTAGTGCATCATCGAGACCGGCGTGCCGCCGAGCGACAGCGGCGACTTCGTGCCCCACTCCAGATTCTCCTCGCTGAGCATGAGGACCGAGTCTCCGATCTTCACCTCGGCGTGCATCACCGTCTTTCCGTCCGGCATCAGCATCCGGACGATCTCCTCCGCGCCAAAGAGGTCGCGGTAAAAGGCGATGGCCTTCGCGGCGTCGCGGACGGTGAAATACGACTGCAACGAATGGTATCCGACAGGAATGGCGGGCGTGCTCATGGGGAATTCTCCAGCGGCAGAAAACGCCTTCGGAGGCCGGCCGGCAAT
>CAIWAH010000324.1 GCA_903910585.1 uncultured Verrucomicrobiota bacterium | reverse complement strand
TGTCGGCGAAGATCACTTGGGCGTCCGCCTTCAGGCCGGCATCACCGGGAAACTTCGCCGCCAGGCCGGCGCCGCGGGGCAGGGAAGATGTTGGAGCAAGGTTCGTCTTGAGGTCGGGCTCGGCAGCGGTGGCGTTCGCAGTGAGCACCAACCAGCCAAGCTGGCGGAAATGGTTCATGTTCGGACGGAACGTCGTGGATGATTCGTTGAACGTGGATTTTGTTAAGGCACGGCGGCACCCCTGCCCCTCTTGCTCGGAACCTCGGGGCGCAATTGCCAATTGCCGCGAGCTGTGTAGCCGCCAAAGCGAAAATTGACATCCGAATGCTGCTTCTGTCCCATCCTCCTCCGTTTTGTGAGTCCCAATGGCATTTGACGGCAAATTCCAGAACCCAGCCTTGAACAAGGCTATGGTGACCTTTGCCGCTGGCTACGCCAAGCGGATGCTGGAGGGTCAATACACCCGGCTGATGAGCACCGAGCTTGGTAAGCAAGCGTCGCGCTTGAGCCGTCCCTCCAAATATGCCGTTGAAGCAGTGTTGAACGGAATTGTCGCTTGGGTTTCGACGAAGGAAGCGAACTTTGCAACTACACCCGTCAGGGAATTTCTGTGGGAACTGGCAAAGGATGCACCTGCTGAAATCTCCAAGCGGTTGTTGAACGGAGGGCACGCGGAGACGATAGATGTTCAGGTTAGCCCCGAAGGCACACGCCCTGTGCTGGACGGCATCCTTAACATGGATGCCAAGGACTTGAGCGCGTTCGTTTCTTGGCTTCAGATTGCTTCACCAGAAGAACGTCGCCAACTGGCAGAGGCGATGTCGAAACTGACGGAAGAACAGCAGCAAAGGCTCATGACCCTCACGCCGGACGAAGCGCGTGCGTTGCTGGCAACAAGTTCGTCAGATCAAGGGCCGAGAAAGAAGCAACGCCCCGCAGACGTTCAAGCCGACCTTGATGCTGCTCACAAACGCTTGGACGAAGAACTCCGACAAAGGCAGGAGAAGCGAAAGGCCGTGCCATGATTAGTGACTGGATTCGAGGTCTTCGCGACCCGGAGTTGCTCTACAAGAAGCTCCTGCTTACGGCTGACGATCTTGGAGATTCGGCCAAGGGTGCATACATGCGCTTCTGCGAAAAGGTCGCAGCTTACTTCAAGTGGATTTGGGGTTGCTTCCTTGGTGCGCTTGGCGCGACAGCCTTTGCAATCGTTGCGTGGCTTCTGCTCGGGCTATTTAAGGTTGAGGCTGCCGTTCCCTATCAGGCTTTGATCATTCTTGTCGGTATGGCGTGGGCTGTTTTCCTAACTCTCGTGGCCTTCTTGCTTGGCCCTGGGCTCGGTGCTGGGGAAGCAATCGCCCGTGAATTCCCTAAACTTGAAGCGGCACTATCCGGCATAAAACGGAACACGGTTAGGTGGTTAAGAGTTCCTGCGTGGGTTGCGTTTGTGACGCTGTTCGTTGCGGTGCTGATGGGGCGTTTCCCAGCGTTGCACAAACCTGAGTCGCTTCTTTCGCTTGTCGCGATTGTGGCCGTCTTCGGCTTGGCTTCATTCCTCGGAGTTTGCAAGGTCAACCGTGAGTGGCTCCGCCGCTTTGTTCTCGTCCAGCTTTTCATCGCGGTCATGCTCCTCCTGATAGCTCCACAGTTTCCGCACGTAACAGCATGGGTTCGTAAGCAAACCAGTTCCATAACCGAATTCTTTCGCCCACACGTCAATCCCAAGCAACTTGCCATCGACCCAGATGCACCGCCGCCGTTCTTCGACGCCATTACGAGTGAACCATTGATCTGGTATTCAAGACGGGCCGGTGGCGGGTTCGTTCTGTGGGACGCGAATGGTTTCGATCCAGATACAAATGAAGAGCTGCAGCCGGTTCGAACGAAGGAAAAGCGCGAGGAAATCCTGTCTTGGCTCCGCGTTGAAGCTCAACGCAACTCGAAACCTGTCAAGGTTGAGGCTCCGCCCACACCAAAGCGGTTGGCGATTCGAACCGCCGATGAAATCAGCTTCGTGAATCAGTTTGGCAGCAATATTGTTTGGTTTTTTGGTTCTCCGGAAACCGGCTTCGAACTCTACGATGCGGCTGGATTTCATCGCACAGGTAACCGTTTGCAGCCAGCAGACTCGGACGCTACGCGACGAGCGATTATCCAGTGGTTTCAACAGCAAGCGCAGGTAGCTAAGCCGCTATTGCCTGTTGCTCAGGAACCACCAAGGGCACATGCCAACTCCGAGGCGACGACAGCAAAGGGAAGTTTATTGCAGCCGGTGGAGCAAGATCGGTGGCCTGCATTTTCCGAAGAAGGTCGCAGGGTTCTGCTGGAGAGAGTCCTGCGTCAGGAAGCACCCTTGGAAAGTGATTTGTTTTCAATGACGTGTTTGTCGGTTCGTGAATCGCGCGAAGCTCAAAGTGTCATCGTGATTGCGGAGTTCTTGTTCACGGCAAAACCAAGTCTGCGGAATCAGCAAAAGTGGTCCAAACGCATCGTTGCATCCGCCACCATCAGCAACGACGCCTACCTTGGGATTTCTGCACAGGACACCGTAGATTTAATTGGCCGTGGGGTAGTAGATACGCTCGCGGCTGACAAGGTGACTATCGGGAAAATTAAAGGATTACTCCCTCCATGAAGGCTACACGCTTACCAAAGACATGTGCGATGGTTCCCATTATTGCAGTAGCCGCGGTCTTCCTAGGAGGTTGCGCTGTGGCAAAGCTACCCTTGGCAGTGGTAGATTCCGTGGTAGGATCAAACATGAGCGGGATAAACACCCCCGAACGGGCCGAGTGGAGCCCCAAGAATTTCGACCCAAGCCCCTACAAGAAAATCTCGGTGTATACAGAAGACCTGACCAAACGACGCAAATGGGATAATGACGAAAGGGCCGAACGAATTTTGGAAGACACCTTTTCAGGCCAACTTCTTGAGAAGGGATACCGTCTAGCGGCCCGCTCCGATGTTTCAAAAATCAGGAAGGAAATTGAGTTCCAGCAAAAAGGCGTAGATGGTGTCCGCCAAACAGAGCCTCGTGGTTTGGAGGACAACGAAGTTGCACGGTTCGGTAAAATGATCAATGTCCCTGCGGTGTTGCTGGTTACCATCGGTGATTCGGTAGTGCAAAGTTCTTACAACGGATCTGTAACGGTGTATGAGGCTCGTGCTACCGTCTCTGCGCGCTTAATCAATGTTGAAAGCGGTGAGCGGGTAGGTTCCAGTTCCCACTCAACTAGCATGGCAGTGCGTGATCAGGAAGATTTTATCCCAGCCATTGCTAAGGCGGCAAAAGTGGTTGCCAATTCAATACCTCAGCACGGCAGTTCAGCCTTGAATCCAACGACCAAGTAGCCCGGTAAAACGCATTATCCTCTCAATGCGGAACTCAAGCACGCAGGTTTTTATCGTTGGTGGCAGTAGCGATAGGTTGAAGGGTTTTCTGGCTGCCTTGCCTGACGATGAAACGTTTCGTGATCCTGAACAGCCGGGAATCGCTTTTGTCGTCAAAGACGGTCCTGCTGACAGGAGACTGTTGGAGGACATACCGTTAGGTAAGTCCATGCTTCTGGGGTCGGTGTCGGTAGATGGTCGTAGCTATCGTCGCTACCAAGTTCCTTTTGATCGAAGTGGCAGTTAGCTGAACAAAGTTCATCGGGGTAGCCTGAAAGAAGGCAGTCAGCACCGAAGCTTAGTCATCTACGCTTGTTGAGCGTTCCTTCCGTCGGCGACGCCCACGACAGATTGTCCCCCGTGCGGAACTGCCACTCGCCATCCAGTCGGATCGCCTGGCCGTTCGCGCGGAGTTCCGGGGCGCGGCCTTTGAAGCCGCCGCGGCTTCAAGGCAGTTCATCGTCCGGCTCAGGAGGCGCTGCCGGGACCGCAGCCAGGTAACGTTCAAAATCTTCCCGGCGACCGGCTTCGGCTTCGCGTCGCAGATAGTCCATGGTGCGCATGACCGCGAGCTTCTCGCTGGCGGCGCTCGCGAGGAACTGCCCCACGGAAAACCCCTCGCGGGCTGCGAGGTCCTCAATCTGCTGCCGGACCGACTCGGGGAGTTGAACGGTGAGCGTGCTCATTTGGCTGAACGTATCAGGTGGAGGAACTCCCGCGGAGTCACGGCGGCGACACCCAGTTGCGCCGAGCCACGGAAATCCTTCACGTTATGGGTGACAATATGGGTGGCGCCCGCCGCGAACGCCAGTTCCAAGACCAGGTCGTCGTGCGGATCGGGCAGGAAGGGCCGCCACAGGAAGTGAATCTCTTGCAGGTGGGCTTGCGCTGCCAAGTAGCGCAGGAAGCCCTTCACTTCGTCCGGCCCGGCTCCGGGCGGCAGGTGTTCGGGTCGCGTCAGCACCGCCTGCCACTCGGAGTAGAGGGCGACCGATAGGCAGAGATGGAAGGCCGACGACGGGATGGTCTGAATCAACGCGTGGCTGGCGCCTGTCCGCGACCGAGCAGCGGCCACAAGCACACTGGTATCGAACACGACTTTCACAGGCGTGGCATTGATCGAGGAGGCTTCACCGGGCGCTACTGCGGGCGAATCTCATTTGGCAGCCTGGCTCACTTCGCCCTCGTGCGGTGATGACCATGCCAGATTGTCCCCCGTGCGGAACTGCCAATCGCCGTCGAGGCGGAGCGCTTGGCCGTGGGCGCGGAGTTCCGGGGCGCGGCCTTTGAAGCCGCCGCGGCCGCCGTGGTCGTAAACGCGGATCGCGACGAAGTGTGAGGTGCCGGGCTTGAGCTTCACGGGGAAGGTCTTTTCCGGGCCGAGTCCGCTGGTGTAGTTCGGCGGCAGCGTGCCGACCGCGCCGAGGCGCTGGCCGTCGAGGTAGATTTCGCCGGCGTCGTCGAGCTGTTCGAGGGCGAACTGGGCTTCGGCGGGCCAGTTGGCCGGAATCTTGGCCCAGCAGCGATACCAGGCGAAGCCGTCGAACTTCGCGAGGCGGCCCAGCGAGGTGTCGTCCCAGGTGCCGGGCACTTTCAGGGTCTGCCACGCGCCGGCGTAGTCCACGGGCTTGGGCGTGGCGGGCGCGATGTATTCGTCGAGCGCCCACAGGATGCCGTTGAGCAGGAGTTGGCGGAAGTTGGGTTCGGCGAAGTCCTCGGGCGCGCCGAGCGAGGTGTAGAAGACGCGGCAGTTCTCGCGCGTGTTGATCCAGGCGACGGGTTCGACCTCGGAGTTGCCGTCCTCGGTCTGGCCGCGGAGCAGGGGGGTAACGGTGTTGAGGAGCTTGCGGCTGCGGTAGAGGTGCGAGGGCGAACGGAACGTGGCGGCGACGTTGTTGAGGATCGGGTTGCCGGACGTTTCGGTGAGCTGGCGGACGAGCGTGTCCTTCCCGGGACCTTTGCCGTAGTGGTCCTGGTAATCGCCGCCGAGCACCTCCGTGTCGAAGTCGGCCCAGGTGGTGTCGGTGGGGTTCGGCTGGCCGCGCAGTTCGAACGCATGGCTCGCGGTGCGGATGCCCACGATGGCCTTGCCCGCCGCGACGTGGGCGCGGATCGCGTCCATCATTGCCTTGGGCGCGGCGCGGCGACGGGTGCTGATCACGAGCACATCGGCGCGGGCGATGGCGGGCCAGTTCTGGAACTCGAAATCGTCAGTGCGTTGGGACGAGGTGACGTAAGAAAGCCTGTAGCCGCGCCACGCAAGTTCCTTTTCGGCGAAGGCGGGCAGCGTCTCCCAGGTGCGGTATTCGTTTTCGCCGAGGATGAGGCAGACCTCCTTTTCCTTGTCGCCCTTGAAACGAAACGCGTCGCCGCCGAGGAAGTCCGCGCTGGTGATGCTCGGGCACCAATACTTCTCGATGTGCTCGACGACGAGTCCGGTGCCGCGGAAGTGCGACACGAAGGGCGCCTTGCGGTGGTTATACATCGAGTCGGTCAGGTCACGCATGAGCACGACATTCTGACCCTGCCGCACCATCTGGCGGATGGAGAAAGGCCGGCCGAGCACGCACATGTTGATGTGAACGCCCATGACGATGACGTTGGTGATGCCGCGCTGGCGCATGAGGTAATACGCCTCGGCGGAATCGGTGACGGCGTCGCCATCCATGATTTCCAGCGCAGGATGCTGGCGACTCCAGGCCTTGTAGCTCGGGCAGTCGGGGCAGCCGTCGCAGCCGCCGTCGGAGTCATCAATTGGCAGCGGGGCTTCCTTCTCTGGCTTGAGCGAGCACCAGCCTTCGAGCGGGATCGCGGTGGCGACCTTGGGCGCGGCCTGGGCGAGCTTGCGGCCAGGATGATCCTTGTAGAAATCCATCGTGTCGCTCGGGCAATGGATGATGAACGCGCCCTGTTTCCGTGCGGCCTTGAGGACCTCGTTCATGCGCGGTGCCATTTCACCCACGCGCTCGGTGGCGTCGGGACAATGGTGCTTGTCCCACATGTCGCAGACGACGATCGCCGTCTTGGTAGCGTCCCAAGTGGCGGTGTTTTCCACGACCCGCCAAGCGTTCGTCTGGGCGTCCGCCGGAACCCGGGCGCGGGTGTGGAGCGAAAACGGGGCGGCAGAGAGAGCGAGGGGCCAGCATGCGAGCGCCGCGAGCAGGAAGCGGAGGTGGGGCTTCATGGACGGCAAGATACGGGCTGGCGCCGCGGCAAGGAAGCACCGAGGCGACGTCCTGCCATTTCGCATGGTGCGAAGGCGGAGCCGGGAATCCGGAACCGCTTCAACCAAGCTCGCGGTTGCTACCGTTGTCCCAGCCCGACACCGCCGTTCAGGCGTGCGCTCAGGGACTCGAGTTCGGCGAAAGCCTGGGCGGCGGGAGTGAGATCCCAGCGGTGCAGCACGCCGTCGCTTGTGAGGGCGACGAACTCACCGCTTCCCGGCGGAAAATGCAGGCTCACGATGCAGCACGCCGCGCTGATGGGCGTAGTGAACCGCCTCCGCGAGCTGGCGGACGATCCGAGCCTGGTCGCGCGCCGACCGGAGCGGTCCCCCGGCCGTTCCGGCCCCGAGGCGCCACCGGGCGAGCGAGCCGCCCTCGATCAGCCGCATCGCGATATACCAGTTCCCGGCGTCCTCACCGAAGCCATACACCGGCACGATGTGCGGATGA
>CAIWAH010000323.1 GCA_903910585.1 uncultured Verrucomicrobiota bacterium | reverse complement strand
GCTGGCCGTCAATGACACGAGCGCCGGCGACTTTCCGGCGATCAGCGGCATCGCGCCGGACGTCTTCCGCTCCTTCGGCAGGGCCGGCGGGACGCTGCAGAGAAGCGTGCTGAACGGCGGCAATCGCCTGCGGGCCTGGGAATACGACCAGAACAACGGGTTCTTCGAGTTCCTCCCCAACACCGCGGAGAACCTCACGGGCAGCGACTTCACGCAGCGGCCCGGCGAAATCACGACGCTGCCCGGCAACTATCCGACCGCAGCCCAGTACACGGCGCCGCTCAGCGGCATTTACGGCGTCGATGCTCGCTTCTGGCGGACGCACGCGACCAACGGCGACTCCAAATACCGCGTGTACAAGATGTCGGGCTCGACCCTCACCGAGCTCGATGCCGGGTCAGCCATCACCGGCACCAACCCGGACGCAGGCAAAGTCTCCAGTCTCAGGCAGATCGTGCTGGAGGCCGGTGAAAAGCTGATCTTCGCCGTCCACCGCAACGGAGGATCGCCATCCTGGGACGAGGCGTCCCTCGCGTTGCAGGTGGATCTGCTGGCCACCAAGGTGACCTCCGGCAGCGACACCTACTTCTACAGCCACGCCAACGGCCACTACTACGGCATCTCGAGCGGCACCGCCACCTGGGACGCCGCCAAGACCGCCGCCGAGGGGCTTTCGGTCGCAGGCGCGCCTGGGTATCTCGCCACGCCCACCGACAGTGCCAGCATGCAGATCGCCCGGGCGATCCTCGCCAACGCGAACGTCTACAACGCCTGGGCCGGCGCCAGGCAGATCAACTCCAGCAGTGAACCGACCGGAAACTTCTTCTGGGCCACGGGCCCCAAGGCCGGCCAGCCCTTCAACGGTTCCTGGAATGCAGGCGAGCCCAACAACTTCAACTCCACCGAGCAGCATGTCGACATCACCCAGGCCAACTACAACGACAACAACGGCGGCAGCTCGCAGCGCTACATGATCGAATTCGGCGACGGCCGCCTGCCGCTGCCGACGGCGCTGACCGGCGGCCTGTCGGCCACCCGCGACCCGGGCAATGCGATGCTGTTCAAGGCGGCGAACGTCGCCTACAGCGCCCGCACCGGTCACTACTACCAGGTCGACGCAACGGCCCGCACATGGAATGCGGCTGCCTCCGCTGCCGAACAGAGCAACTACGAAGGTCAGACCGGATACCTCGCCAGGGTCACGAACCTCGACGAGTTGCGGATTGCCGGCTGGTTCAACCGCCTCCGCAACGCGGCCGACCAGTGGGTGGGGCTCGTGCAGACCAGCAAAGCGGCGGAACCCAGTGGCGGCTGGACCTGGGTGACCGGCGATGCAGCCGGCATGACGACGGATGTCACCTTCGGCACGCCCACCTTCTGGAACCCCGGCGAGCCCAACGACGGCTGGAGCGGCACGGAAGACTATGCCGGCATGAACAACTACGGGGCCGGGCTGAACGACTTCCGGGAGGTCGAGACGCTCGGCTCGCTGGTGGAATACGGCATCGACGGCCAGGTGCTCGCGATCCCGCTGTTCGGCGCGCCCGTGGCGATCTCGGAGCCCATCTCGCTCGTGACCGTGGGCGACGCGGGCAATGCGGCCGACGACACCGGCTATGGCGCGGTGGCCTACGAGTACCGGATCGGCTCCTACGAAATCACGATCCAGCAGTACACCAACTTCCTCAATGCCGTCGCCAAGACCGACACCTACGGGCTCTACAACACGTCCATGGCGTCGAACCTGAACGTGGCGGGGATCTCCCGCTCGGGGTCGTCGGGCTCCTACTCCTACAGCGTGATCGGCAGCGGCAACCGG
>CAIWAH010000322.1 GCA_903910585.1 uncultured Verrucomicrobiota bacterium | reverse complement strand
GGGGATCGACGAGACGTCCCACTCCAAGGAGTCCTTCAATGCGGCTTTTTGTCTATGGGACCTGCCGGAAATCCAGAATCCACCGGGCCAAAGCTGCCAGGGCGGTTGATGGCCGAACGGTTGCGATCAGTGGCTCGCGGCCTCAGGGCTATTAATCACTCGCGACGATGCCCGCGAGTCCATTGCATCGCGTGGTTCGCCCCTGACCCACGCCATCACGTACTCAGATTTTTCAGAAACTCCATCGCGTCAGCTTGCTGCGAGACGACATGAAGATTTCTGCGGATAGCAACGAGCACGTAGTCAGTAACATCCTTGCCTCCGAATAAATTGCGAGCGACACCACTGATTGCGCCGGCCAACTTGTTTCCATCCTGCGTCACGCCCGCAAGCAGCGCCATGCCGACAGCAACAAAGGAATATCCGATTCTTTGCGGGACGAGCCACTCGCTTGAGCGAACCAAATAAAAACTGCTGTGACTAGCGTGTGATTCCTCCTCAAGCGGAGACACCACGAGCTCACCCCACTGAAAAACCTTGAAGCGATGTCCTGACTTAATAAGTGCTTGCAGCTCATCAAGTTGTGCGCGGGAAAGTTGGCGGAGATCCGATGGGGTGAACGCTCTCATATCAACCTCATGGCGGCATTGAGTCGTGCGGGCGAACTTGTATTTCTACGGTCTGTGTAATCGCCCGGAATGCGTGATAACGTCCCACGCTCCGGTCAGGGTCATGCAACGATCCCCTTGCCGCGGCTCGCCCTGCGACGAAATCTCCCCGACCTCCCCGGCGTGTTCTATTGCATTTTTCGCAGTGTATCCCCCCGGCGGCAGGGGGGCAAGCAAGGGCTCGCCGCCGCTGTCTCGCCTCGGGCACGGCCGGCTGGCGAGCGCGCTTCCGGGTCACCTCTAGGGCATAACGCGATCGCCGCCGGGTCACCTCCAAGACACTGCGCGGGCGGGCGACGGCAAGTTCGCTCCCCGTCGGCGCGGTTGGCCCCCGTCGGCTCACCAGGCGTTTCGCCGGGCCGAGCGCGCTTATGCTCTCCGTCGATCCGCATGGCGCTGCCGGCGGATCACTGCCGTCGCGGTAGCCGTTCGGCGGGGCTCCTCACGGCCCTCGCCCCCGTGTTGAGCACGTGGGTGTAGATCATCGTCGTCTTCACGTCGTTGTGCCCCAGCAATTCCTGCACGGTGCGAATGTCGTAGCCGTCCGCCAGGAGATGCGTCGCGAACGAGTGCCGCAGCGTGTGGCAGCTCGCCCGCTTCGTGATGCCCGCGGCCGCAACCGCCGCTTGCATCGCCCGCTGAATCGTCGTTTCGTGAAGGTGATGGCGAAACAGGCCGCCGAGCCGCCGATTCCGGTAGCAGCCCGCCGCCGGAAACACCCACTGCCACGGCCACGCGCTGTCGGCCGCCGGATACTTGCGGGCCAGCGCCCCGGGAAGCTCAACCCTCCCCAGCCCGCGTTTCGCCGCCTCCGCGTGCTGGCGACGCCAGGCCTCGAGATGCATGGCGAGCGGTTCCACGATCGTCCCCGGCAGCATCGTCACCCGATCCTTGTTTCCCTTCGCCTCCCGGATCATCAGCTCGCGCCGCGAAAAATCGACGTCCTTCACCCGCAGCCGAAGCGCCTCCAAGAGCCGCATGCCCGCGCCGTAGAGCAGCATCGCCACCAGCCACCGCTCGCCGCTGAAACCGGCCAGCACACGCTCCACTTCGTCCGGCGTGAGCACCACCGGAAGCCGCTTCGGCCTCCGGGCCCGAACCACGCCGTCGACGCGGCCCAGCGGCCGGCCGAGCACCGCCTCGTAGAGGAAGAGAACCGCGGCCAGCGCCTGATTCTGCGTGGAGGCCGACACACCTCCCTCCACCGCGAGCGCCGTCAGAAACGCGTTCACTTCCGGCTCCCCCATCTCCGCCGGATGACGCTTGCCGTGATGCAGGATGAACCGCCGCACCCAATACGCGTACGCCCGCTCCGTGCCGCGGGCCCGATGCCGCACCCGCAGCGCCTCGCGCAGCCGATCGAGCAGCCGCGGCGGCGGTGCGGACGCTCCAGCAACCGCTTGGCTTTTCAGCGCTGCGGTTTCCGATGGCTGACGCAGTTCAGGTCGCACCGATCCGCCTCCAAACCGCTCGTCCCGCCACGCTCGATCGCGCTGTCGCGAAAACCAAGAGCCGCGCGCCGGTCCACGCCGCCGGCAGGCCGGGCCACGACGCAATAAGTATACGCTTGTATAGTACATTCGCAAGCGGCGGGCCGCGGCCGGGAACGAGCGACCGGGGCCCGGTTCCTCGCGATTTCGCGGGGTTTTCAGCGGCCGGCGGTTGCGCTGGAGGATGGCGATGGCAGTGCAGCCGAGGAAAAACGCGCTCGCGCGGAT
>CAIWAH010000321.1 GCA_903910585.1 uncultured Verrucomicrobiota bacterium | reverse complement strand
GCACCAGTTTCGTCATATGTCCCATTACCTGCGTAGGAAGGAAGATTGATTGTGCCCGTAACCACGCCGTTATTGCCGGTCCACGAAAACGAAATTACGGCGGCAGACACGGAGGTCGCCGTCATGGCAACCGCAGATCCCAGAAGAATGTTTTTCAAGAATTTCATTGGCAAATGTAAGAGTTGAGCTGCTTGCGTTACCCGTTGGAAAGGGAATACCTGAATTTGTCTACGTGAGGCAAGCTCATTCTGTGATGATCTACGGCAACACTCCGTTAGTGGTTCCACGGCTCGGTTGTGCGGGTGGGGCTTCCACTGCCGGATCGAGATGAGTTGAGTTAGGTTTATCCCCAAACGTCGTTTCCGTCGAAGCCCTTCCTCTGTTTTCGGCCGGTCAATTTGGACGCTTCGCGGTCGACGAGGAACTGTTCCCGGCTGGGGCTCCACACCAGCGGGCGTCCCAAGCGGATGGCGATGGCCCCCAAATGGCAGAGGCTGACGCTCCGGTGCCCCACCTCCGCGTCGCAGATGGGGGCCTTCCGGCTGCGGATGCAGTCGAAGAAGTTGCCCATGTGATTGTCGCTGACGTAGGCGCTCCACGTGCGCTGAGACAGCGGTTCCTCCAAGATGGCCGGCGTGCTGGCTTCGATTTTGCCCCGGGTGACGAAAATCCAGCCCTCGCTGCCTTCGAACAGCACGCCGTTGGACATCTGGGCCGGCGGTGTCTTGGGATCGAGGACGTTTCCGGAGCCACCTTCGGTCTGGACCGTCCGGCAGGTATGGGTCACCCCATTCGCATAGCGGTAGTGGACGTAAAAGGTGCTGGGGAAACTGTAGCCGCCGGGAACCGGGTCACGCAGGGCGTGGCCCTCGATGGACACCGGGCCGGCTTCGGACAGAGGGAGACCCAAGCCCCATAGGGCAATGTCGTTGTGGTGGGCGCCCCAGTCGGTCAGGGTCCCGGCGGAGTAGTCCCACCAATACCGGAACGTGCCGTGGCAGCGTTCCTTGACGTAAGGGATGTCCGGGGTTTGGCCCTGCCACATGTTCCAATCGAGGGTGGCCGGCGGCGTGCTGGGCGAAAATGGCCCTCCGTGGGGACCCGAAGGCAGCGAAGTGGTGATGTGCTTGAGCTTGCCGAGTCGGCCGTTGCGGACCAGTTCGACCGCAAGGCGGAAGCGTTTGTCGCTGCGCTGTTGGCTGCCGGTTTGGAACACCGTGCCGGCCGCACGGACGGCTTTCACGAGGCGTTTGCCCTCATCAATGGTCAGGGTCAGCGGCTTTTCGGAATAGACGTCCTTCCCCATGCGGACCGCGGCGAGGTTGATGAAGGTGTGCCAGTGGTCCGGGGTGGCATTGATGATCGCGTGCAGGCCCGGGTGGCCGAGGCAGTCGCGGTAGTCCCGATACCGTTTGGCGGCCGGAAACTGCTTCTGGGTCTCGTCCAAGCGGGCTTCATCCAGGTCGCAGATCGCCACGATGTCGCCAAAGACCGAGGCGAGTTTGGCGTCGTAACGCCCCATGCCACCGCACCCGATCAACGCCACGGCGGGCCGGTCGTTGGCGGACAGCGGAATTCGCGGCTTCGGGGTGTCCTTGGCTTCGGCCTCGAACCAGCCGGGCAGCGCCGCGCCGGCGGCTACGGAGGCAGATTGGAGAAACCGACGGCGCGTCAGAATCAGTGGGGACATGACGGGTTCGTTACGCCGCCCGCCCGCCGCCCGCAATCGCCCATTTCGTTCATCCAGCCTCAGCCTGAAGCCACCGCTGGAATTCCCGCAGTCGAGCGTTGGCACCGACGAGGAGCAGCCGATCGCCGCCGCGAACCGTTTCGGTGGGTCCGGGCATGACGAGGCGGTCGCGCTGGCGCTGAATGCCGCATACCATGACCCCGAACCGCCGGATCAGGTCGAGCTCGGCGATGGTGCGGCCGGTTTCCGGGTGATTCGCCGGCCAGACGCAGGATTCACTCGAAAGCTCCGTGAACACGTCGGCCGCATCGGAGGGGCGCAATCCGGCGGTCAAGTAGCGCTCCGCTTCCAGCAACTGCTCCTGGCTGCCCAGCAACAGGAGGCGGTCGCCCGGATAAAGCACCTCGTTGGGCCCTGGATTGGTCACTACGTGGCCTTGGCGGTCTAGTCCGATAATGGAACAGCCGGTGGCCTTGCGCAGGCCGAGTTCGCGGATTGGGCGGGCCGTATGTTCGGACAGCGGTGGTAGGGTGACCTCGTCGAGTGCGAGGTTCCAGCCCATGGGATGTTCCAGCAGGGGCAGGGAAACGCCCGCGGAGGCGGCCGGATTGGAGGCCTGCCGGAGCTGCGTGCGCAGCTCGTTCTCGACGCGGTTATGCCACTTCAGCAGCCGGGTCCAAAACGTCATCGCGACGAGCGCCAGCAGGCCGCCCACGGCGAGCACCACCCACGGATTGGCGCCGGCGAGGGGCAGCAGCGTCAGAAGCCATTCCGCCAGGAGCAAAGCGACAACCAGTTTGAGGGCGCGTTCCAGCCACGGCTGGACGGAGGTCCGGCGCGGACTCTGCCGGCACGCGCCTTCGGCAAGGATCATCACGATGGCTTCAAGGTTCCGCCACAGGGCGATCAGCGGGCCGATCATCAGGGTTCCGAAACCGGTCCAGAACAACACCCGGAGTCCGTTGGGGAAGACGAAATTCTCCCCGACCACGGCCGCCAAGGTGCGATAGGCAGGCTGCCAAAACAGCAGCAGGGCGCTCAGAAAAAGGAGGTGCAGGGCGACCTGCAGGAATCTGCGGCCGGTGAGCCGCCAGACGAGGCTGGAGTTCTGCCAGCCGGCCAATTGCCCGAGGCGGTCCTGATACAGCGCAATCGCATCCGCCAGCCAACGAGGCTGGGCCGCCTCCAGCCGGTTCGCCAAGGCTGATGAACGCCGCATGAGCAGGGGCGCCACCAGCGAGGTGACGAGGCTGACGCCGATCGCGATGGCGGAAAAGCTCCGTGGCAAGGCCCCGGCTTCGACACCCAGCTGGGCCATCACGAAGGAGAATTCACCGATGGGCGTGACGGCGAATCCCGCCTGCACGGCCTGCCGGCTCGGATTGCCCACCGCCAGCAGCCCCAGGGCGCAGGCCAGCGGACGCGCCACCAGCACGAACACCGACACGGCCAGCACCAGCGGCCACGCGGTGAACAGAAGCTTGAAATCGAACAGCATGCCGATCGCGACGAAGAACACGGCCCCGAAGGTCTGGCGGAGGGCCTCGAAACTGCGCTCGACTTCCGCCTTGTGACGCGTCCCGGCCACGATGGCTCCCAGGACAAACGCGCCCAGTGCCAGTGAATAGCCCACCTCGGTCGCCAGCCACGCGAGTCCGAGCACCAGGCCCACCAGCAGCAGCGTGCGGAGTTCGGCCGCGCCGTCGCGTGACAGCGCCCGCAACAGCCGGGGCACCACCAGCAGCGAGAGGAAGAGCAGCAGCACCACGAACGCGCTCAGTTTGCCCAGCGTTGGTCCGATCGCCGGCGCGGCGGCGCCCCCGAATTTCACCAGGGAAGTGAGCAGGGTCAGCATGACGACCGCGACGACGTCTTCGAGCACCGTGATGCCGAGGGCCAGCTGCCCCCAACGTTCGTGGGTGGCGTTCAGTTCTTCCAGCACCTTGGCGATGATCGCCGAGCTGGAAACCATCAGCATGCCCGCGAGGAAAAGGCTGTGGGTCGCGGGCCAGTCCAGGGCAGCCCCGAACATCCGGCACAGGTTCAGCACGAGCAGCGCGCTGATCGCCGTGCCAAGCACCGCGGACAGTCCCAGGCGTTGCAACCGCCCCAGGCTGAGCCCAAGGCCGATGGAGAAGACGAGGAAGACCAGCCCGAACTCCGCGAGCATCTGCACCCGTTCCACGCTCGCCACCAGCTGGAAGGGCGGCGTGTAGGGCCCGATCACCATGCCCGCGACGAGATAACCGACAACCGTGGAAAGCCCGACGCGCCGGCACAGCCAACCGGCAGCCCCGGCGACCAGGGTCACCACTGCCAGATCGCGGATGAATTCCAGCCCGTTCACGCCGCGGACGTTAGCCGGCCGCGGCCTGCTGGCGAATGGACGCCACCAGAAACTTCCGGGCGCCGGTTCGCAGCCCGGCGGCAGTGGGCGTCACTTGTGCGCGCCCGACGCGAGATACTCGAGGATGTCGGCCAATCCCTGTTCGCCGACCTGTTCGAGGCCGGTGGGCATGATGGATTGGTTGGACGCTTCAAGCGTGGCAAGATCCTTGCGCTGGATGGCGTGCTTTTGTCCCTGCAGGTCGTAGATCTCGACACTGGTCTGGGTCTCGGTGTCGAGGCGGCCGGAAATGGTTTCGCCCGACTTCGTCTCGGCGGTCCAGAGGACGTAGTTGGCTTCGACCGAGCGGTTCGGGTCCAGAATTTCGGCGAGGATTTCGTCCTTGGCGCGAACGCCGATGCCGCTGAGGTCAGGGCCGACCTTGCCGCCGGTGCCGTAGAACAGGTGGCAAACGCCGCAGTTCTGGGCGTAAAGCTCCTTGCCGCGCTTCAGGTCGCCCGCCTTCTTCGCGGCGGATAGGAACTGTTTCACGACGGCTTCGCGGTCGCTGCTGAGCTTCGCGGTCTTCTCCGCCAATTCACGGGCCCGGTCCGCGAGGCTGCGGTCGGGATTGTTCCGCAGCGCCTGCCACATGCCGCCATCGAGATCCTTGGGCACCAAATCGCCGGCTGCCAACCGATCCAGCACGGCGGCGGCCCACGGTCCGCGACGAATCAGCGTGTTCAGGGCGGCGCGCTTCTGGGCAGGGGTGAACGTCTTCCAGCGTGCCAGCACTTCGGTGCCGGTTTCCGGCAGACGGCTTTCGTTCAGGGCGCTGAGCAGGCCGCCGGCGAGCGCGGGCGTGGCCTGGATGGAAATCTGCGCGAGGGCGGTCTTCACGTTGGCCAGTTCATCGGCCAGGCGCAGCAGTCCACGGGCGGCCTCGACCCGTTCGGCATCGGGCGCGGCGGCATCGGCCACCTTCGCGGCAAGCCGCAGTTTGGTGGCGGACAACTGCGAGGGGAACAGGTCCAGGCGGTTCCACTTCCGGGCGAGCACCAGCAGTTTGTCCTTGGCCGCGTCGGGCAGCGCGGCCATCGCGTCACCGAGCTGGCTGACGGCTTCCTCGTTGAATCCGGGCCGGTTGTCAGTGGGCCAGCCGGCAGTGAGGCCGTCGAGGACGGTCAGCGCCGTTGCCGCGGGAATCTCCGAAATCGCGCGCACCACCAGAGCCACCGAAGCCGGCGCCGCGGCGGCGTAATGGCGGGTGACGATGCGGACGACTTCCTGGGCGCCTTCCGGCAGCGGGTCGGCGCTGCCGATGATGCCTTTGCCGAAGCCTGCGAGATGTTTCGCGCCCGCAGCGGCGAGGGCGTCGCGCAGCCAGCGGTCGCCGGCGTTGCGGGGTTCCCGCAGAGTCCGGGCCAGGGCGAAGCCGGCGTCTTCGTCCGCCGGGGTGTCCGCTAGGGCAAGCAACGCAGCCAGACGCACCTGCGCGTCGGAATCGTTGAGCACGCCGTCGCGAACGAGCGTGTCCCGGGTCTCTGCGGAGCGGGGCAACACGCCGACCGCCGCGCGGCGGACACTGGCCGAAGGATGCTTCAGGCCCGTCACGGCCTCGCTGCCAACGGCGCCCAAACCGTGAAGTGTCCACAGCGCGTGGGTGGCGGCGGCATTAAGTCCGAGCGCGTCCGCGGAACGGTCCGTGACAAGCGCGTTCAGGGCGGGAACGACCGACTTGTCGGCCCGCTCCACGAGGAGACGCTGCGCGTGGTTTCGCCAGAGCTGATTGTCCGACTTCAACGCGGCGACCAGTTCGGTGGACTTCGCCGACTGCAGGGCTGTCGGTGCCGGTTGTGCCGAAGCACCGGTGGCCGTGACCCGGAAAACTCGGCCGTGGCGCTTGTCGCGGATCGGGGTTTCGTAGGCATTGCCCTTGCCGTTCTTGAAACCGATCGGCACGGGGTTGTGCTGGACGATGTAGTTATACCAGTCGAGCACCCAGAGGGCACCGTCGGGGCCGACCTCGGCCACGATCGGGGCGGTCCATTCGTCGTCGCTGGCGAGGAAGCTGCCGAGGTTCACCGCCTTGAAATCCGCGCCTTGGCGTTCCCAGCGGAACCAGCCGATGAGGTGGCCGGTCGGTTCGCAGACGAAGGAGATCTGGTTCCAGAATTCCGACGGAAACGCCCGGGCCGTGTAGAGGGCCGAGCCGGCGCCGGCGGTGTATTTGTTGTGCCAGTCCACCTGCCGGACCTTTTCGGTCACGGGATAGATGGCCTGGGTGTCGGCGACCGTCTCCATGCGGGTCGCGCTCCAGCCGCTGACCGCCTCGTAGTAGCGGTTGGGGATGGGCATATACCACGCGGCGTTGCCATTGGCGGTCGAGCCGAGCACCACGCCGTCCTCGGTCAGGCCGAGGCCCCAGGTGTTGTTGTTGCTGGAGCGGATGAACTCGAGCGCGGAGCCGTCCGGTTTGAAGCGGAACACGCCCATGACGAACTTCACCTGCTTGCCGCCGACTTCGCCATCGAAGCCGCTGTAGCCGACCGTGCCCCAGATCCAGTTGTCGAGGCCGTAGCGGAGGTTGCTCGCGGTGGCGTGGGTGTCGCCCATGTTCCAGCCGGAGAAGAGCACCTTTCGTTCGTCGGCCCGGTCGTCGCCGTTAGTGTCCTTGAGGAACAGCGTGTGGCCGCCCTCGATGACGATCAGGCCGCCGTTCCCGAAGCACAGCGAAGTCGGGATGCTGAGCTTGTCGGCGAAGACCGTAAACTTGTCCGCCTTGCCGTCACCGTTGGTGTCCTCGCAGATCTTGATGCGGTCGCGGCCCTGGCCGTCGGGTTGCTGCTCATTCGGATAATCCACGGTCTCGGCGACCCACAGCCGGCCGCGTTCATCCCAGGCCAGCGCGATGGGCTTGGTGATGTCCGGCTCGGCGGCAAACAGGCTGGTGGTGAAGCCCGGCTGCACGACGAGGCGCTTGGCGGATTCCTCGGGCGACATCGGCGCCTGCATCTGTGTGATGGCCTGGCCTTGCGTGCCCCATTTCTCGCCGGCGAGGTAATTGGGCAGTTTGTCCGGCGCCTCCATGTAGCTGAACGGCCGGGCACCGGGTTTGGCATTCAGGGGACGGACGTGGGGCGTGGCCGGCACCAGTTCGTCGGCGGACAGGGCGAACGTGGCGGCCAGCGCGATGGCGAAACGGTAGGCAAGCAGCTTCATGGGAAATCGTTGGGGAACCCTGAACGAATGGCGGACGGGTGAAAATGAGCGTTTGCGTGAAGTGTCTGAGGAATTTGCCGCGAGCGACGAGCGATCTGTTGGAAATAAACCGGCAAGCGGGAGAAAATCTGGAACCCAGGAAATCAGGAAAACCGGAGCGGCCTTCTTCCTGTTTTCCTGCGTTCCAAATTTGTCGTTTCCAACACGCAGCGACCAGACGGCTCCCACGATGTGCGGCTCGTCTTTGCTTGCGTGGTTAGGGTTCGAGCAGGGCTGGAGCCCTGCGCTCCTTGGAGACAAAAAGAGGCGGCTGGTAAGCCGCCTCTCCGGAAACGGAACCCGCTCAGCGGTCGTCGCGGCTGCGGGCGAGCAGGATGAGTTTCAGCAGTTGCAGCAGGGCGTTCACGAGGGCCGCCACATAGGTCAGGGCCGCGGCCCCGAGCACACGGTCCACATCCGCGATCTCCCGGTTGGTAACCAGTCCGAGGCGCAGCAACTGGGCCTTGGCCCGGCTGCTGGCATTGTATTCGACCGGCAGGGTCACGAGCTGGAAGAACGCGACAATCGAGAACAGCGCCACGCCGGCCCAGATGATCTTTCCGGACAGCGTCCCGCCAAGAATCATGCCGACAATGATGATGATCGTGGACGCATTGCTGGCGAAGTTGGTCACGCCCACGAGCGCCATACGCAGTCCCAACGGACCATACGCGTCCTTGTGCTGAAGCGCGTGGCCGACCTCGTGCGCGGCCACACCCACGGCCGCCACGCTGGGCGTGTGGAAGATTTCCGAGGACAGGAACACGGCTTTTTTCAGCGGGTCGTAATGGTCGGTCAGGTGGCCCGGAACCTCATAGACCTCGACGCTGTGCAGCCCGTTGCGGTCGAGGATTTCCCGGGCCGCCTGAGCGCCGGTGATCCGGCGGTCGATGGCGACCTCGCGGTAGCGGTTGTAGGTCGAGCTGAGCCGCATCTGCGCCCAGAACGCCAACAGCATGCCCGGAATCATCACCCACCAGAACGGGTCCCAGTAAAACAGGAAGCCTAGCAGCATAATCGTTTCCTCAGTTGTCTGGGCGAAGAGGTAGGCCCGGTGGCGGTTTGAGGCAAATGGACGGACCGGGTTGGGATTCCAGCCCTCACCCCTTCAGCGGCTGGGTTCGACCGCCACCGGCTTGATCCGACGCCGTTGGAACCAGGCGATGCCCACCAGATCGAAGAGGCCTCGCCAAAGCCGGTTCCAGACGCCGTATTTGCTGACGCCGGCGACCCGGGGGCGATGGTTCACCGGCACTTCGCGGCATCGGAAGCCGCCGCCGGCAACCAGGATGGGCAGGAAGCGGTGAAGGCCGTTGAACGCGAACAGGCCTGCTAGGCATTCGCGCTTGAAGGCGCGCAGGGCGCAGCCGGTGTCGGCGAAGTCGTAGCGGAGCGCGGCCTTGCGGGCGGCGCGGGCGATCCGGGAGGACGCCTTGCGGACGAAGGAATCCTCGCGCTTCACGCGGTGGCCGCAGACGAAGTCCACCTCGCCCAGCATCCCCAGCATCCTGGGAAGTTCCGCGGGATCGTTCTGCAGATCGCCGTCCAGCGTGCAGAGGAACGGAGCTGTGGAATGGGTGATGCCGGTCCACACCGCCGCGCTCTGGCCGCGGTTCTGGACGTGCCGGACGCCACGCAGTTGCGGAATGGCCTGTTGAACCGCCCGAATCCGGTCCCAGGTGCCGTCCGTGCTGGCGTCGTCCACGAGCACGATTTCCCATGGCCGGGCTTCCGCCGCAAAGATGCGGACCAGTTCCCGGACCAGCGGCTCGATGTTGTCGGCCTCGTTGAACACGGGCACGACGATGGCGATTTCGGCGGGCACAGGGACAGGATACGGAAAACGCCGTCCGGTGGAAGCCGGGCGTCAGCGTGCCTCGAACAGCGCGTCGGCGAATTCCTTGGCGTTGAATGCCTGGAGGTCATCCGCCTGTTCGCCGACGCCGATGAACTTCACCGGGATGCCGAGTTCCCGCTGGATGGCCACCACGGCGCCGCCCTTGCTGGTGCCGTCGAGTTTGGTGATCACCAGGCCGGTGAGCGTGACGGCCTTGTGGAACTCGCGGGCCTGATTCAGGGCGTTCATGCCGGTGGAACCGTCGAGCACGAGCAGCACTTCGTGCGGGGCGCCCTCCAGCTTTTTGCCAATGACGCGATGCACCTTTTGCAACTCCGCCATCAGGTTGTTCTTGGTGTGGAGCCGGCCGGCGGTGTCCACAAAGAGCCACTTGGCGGAGCGGGCTTGCGCGGCGGTGATGGCATCGTGGGCCACGGAGGCGGGATCGGCCTGATTCGCACCGGCAATGACGGGCACGTTCAGGCGTTCGCCCCAGAGCTTGAGCTGTTCGATGGCGGCGGCGCGGAAGGTGTCGCAGGCCGCCAGCACCGCCGGTTCGCCGCGCTGCTGGACCAGGTGGGCGAGTTTGGCGGAGGTGGTGGTCTTGCCGGTGCCGTTGACGCCGACGACGGAAACCACCGTCAGGCCCGCTGGCTGGGAAGCGAGCGTGGGATTGCCCTGGGACAGGCTCTTCTCCACTTCGCGGGCGGCGATCTCGACGAAATCGAGCCCGGAACGGCCCTGGGTCTCGAATGCCTGCTTGGCCGCGGCGAGGATCTGGTGGGTCATCCCTACGCCCAGATCGGCCCGGAGCAAGGCGGCCTCGAGTTCCTCGAAATTCTCCGCGGTCAGTTTCGGCGACCGGGTGACGATGCGCTTGATCTCGTGCGAGAGCGCCGAGGTGGTCTTGGTGAAGGCGGCCTTGAGTTTGTCGAAGAAGCCCATGAAAGGATCAGTTGGCGGCGGCGGAAGGGACGTTCGCGGCCGGTTCGCGCCGGGGACGCCGGGCCTTCAGTGCGGAAACGTTGGCGTAGGGCAACCGGACGCGGCCGATCAACGG
>CAIWAH010000320.1 GCA_903910585.1 uncultured Verrucomicrobiota bacterium | reverse complement strand
CCGATCTCAACGACCTGCCCCACACCGACCACTGCCCCGGGTACGGCTCCGTGGTGAAGTACAACTGCGCCACCGTGACCGAGGTCGGGTTCGACGTCGGTTCCATGGCCACCGATGACGGCTCCTGCTGCATCATCGAAGTCATGGGTCGCGCCGCCGGCTGGATCGCGGCCGGCACCGTCCTCGCCAAGCAGGGCAACCCGGCCAACCCGCCCCACATCATCCTGCTGCCGGAAATCCCGTTCGACGAGGACGCCTTCATCGCGAAGGTCAAGGAAACCGTCGCCGCCAACAAATACTGCATCGTCGTGTGCGGCGAAGGCGTGAAGGACAAGAACGGCGAGGAGATCGGCGCGGACAAGACCCGGCTGGATGCCTTCGGACACGCGGTGCTCGCGGGTGCCAGCGAGAAGCTGAAGGAAATCGTCCAGGGCCGGCTCAACCTGAAGACCCGGACGGTGCTGCTCGGCTACGCCCAGCGGGCCGCCGCCCACATCGCCAGCCAGACCGACGCCGACGAGGCGTTTGCCTGCGGCGCCGCCGCCGTGAAGGCCGCCGTGAACGGCAAGTCCGGCTTCATGCCGAAGATCGTCCGCCTGAGCACCAACCCCTACCGTTGGGCCATCGAGCTGGAAGACCTTGGAAACATCGCCAACGTCGAGCATTTCATCCCGCGGGACTGGATCAGCGAGGACGGCTTCATGCCGAATGAGAAGTTCGTGGAATACGCGGCCCCGCTGATCGAGGGCGAGGTCAAGGTTCCCTACGTCAACGGCCTGCCCCACTACGTGGTGCTCGAAAAGAGCAAGGTGGACAAGGTCCTGCCGCCGCGGTCCTGAAACGCGCCGCCTACTGATTGGAAACTTCGAACCGTCTGGTTCGGCGTTTTCATTTCCGGCACCCCGAATCGTGGATTGAAACTCCGGCGGCACGGGCGTTGAGTGGCCCAGCGCCAGTCCGGCGCCAAAAACACATGATCCGCACGTTGCTGGGAAGTTTTGTCGCCGCCGTGGTGCTGTTCGCCTTTGGCGCCGCGTTTTGGACCTGCCCCACACCCTACGCCTACATCGAGAAGTCCAGCCAGGGGTCCGAAGCCCTGGCCAAGGCGTTGCGCGAGCATCTTCCCAATGACGGCCTTTATCTCGTGCCCGGCCGAAGCGCAGACGCCAAGGAAGAGGCCGAAGCCTACCGCCGTGGTCCGATCGCCACGATCCACTACCGCAAGGAAGGCGCCGAAGCCATGAACCCCGGGAATCTGGTGCTCGGCTTCCTGCACGGCTGGTTCACCACGCTGCTGCTCGCGATCACCCTGCGCCTCGCCAACCTCCAGCGTTTCGGCCAGCGCCTGCTGCTCGTGACGCTCGCCGGGGTTGCAGTCGTGAATTACTCCAATCTGGGCGATGGCATCTATTGGTTCCAGCCCTGGCCGTGGCTGCTGCTCAACGCGGCCTACAATTCCGTGGCGATGCTGATCGTCGGCGCAATTCTGGGAGCCATTCTCCGCCCCGCGAAGGCCGCCGTTCCCGCCGCCTGACCCGGCTGGAGATTTCCGGCTCCACCCGCTACGCTCGCCGCATGCTGAGTTTTCGCTTCGCCCTGGTCACGCTGCTGAGCGCGTTGACCGGAGCCGCCCTGCTGGCGTCGCCCGCTAAGCCGTCCCGGCGGACCACCCTGCCCAGCATCGTCCTCATCGTGGCGGACGACCTCGGTTACGGTGATCTCGGCTGCTACGGCCAGACGAAGATCAAGACGCCGAATCTCGACCGCCTGGCCGCGGAGGGCATGAAGTTCACCCAGGCCTACGCGGGCAACACGGTCTGTGCGCCCAGCCGCTGCTCGCTGATGACCGGCAAGCACACCGGGCATTCCCGCATCCGGTCCAACGCCCAGGTGCCGCTGGAGCCTGATGACGTAACGATCGCCGAGGTGCTCCGAACAGCGGGTTACCGCACCGGGGCGGTAGGCAAATGGGCTCTGGGCTGGGAAGGCACCACCGGGCATCCGAACCAGCAGGGCTTCGAGCAGTATCTCGGCTGGCTCGATCAGTCCCACGCGCACGACTACTACCCGTCCTTCCTGTGGCGGAACAACGAGCGGTTCGAGCTGCCCGGCAACGTGGGCGGCAAGCGCGCCGAGTATTCCCACGAATGGCTGACCAAGTTCGCCACGAACTTCGTCCGCATCTACGAGGATCAGCCCTTCTTCCTCTACTTCGCACCGACGATTCCGCACGCGAACAACGAGCGCGGCACCAACGGCATGGAAGTCCCGTCGCTCGGGGACTACGCGAAAGAGCCGTGGCCCGCTCCGGAAAAGGGCAAGGCGGCGATGATCACCTACCTCGACTCGATGGTGGGCTCGCTGATGGCCGACCTGAAACGCCGGAAGATCGACGAGGACACCCTGGTCATCTTCACGAGCGACAATGGCCCCCATCAGGAAGGTGGCGTGAAGCCGGCCTTCTTCCAGAGCTCGGGTCCGCTCCGGGGCATCAAGCGTGACCTCACCGAGGGCGGCATCCGGGTGCCGTTCATCGCCCGCTGGCCGGGCCAGATCCGCGCCGGCGTCACCAACAGCCAGCCGATCGCCTTCTGGGATGTTCTGCCCACTCTCGCCGAAATCGGCCGAGCCTCCAAACCGCGCAAACTCGACGGCCTTTCGTTTGCGCCCACGCTGTTCGGCCGCAAGCAGACCAACCAGCACGAGTATTTCTACTGGGAGTTTCACGAGCGCGGCTACCAAAAGGCGGCCCGCGCCGGCGACTGGAAGGGGCTCAAGCTCGGACCGGACAAGCCGCTCGAACTTTACCACCTCGCCAACGATCCCGGCGAAACGAACAACGTCGCCGCCGCCAACCCCGACATTGTGGCCAAGATCGAGGACTATCTGGCGAAGGCCGCGGACGACTTCGTGGCCATCACCAACAAGACCGGCGGAAAATTCTGACCCATGCTTGCCCTGCTTGATTACGGCGCCGGCAATATCCGGAGCGTCGAAAAGGCCCTGCGCGCTGCCGGAGCCGACGTGCAACGCATCGCCCGGCCCGACGGCCTGGCCCACGCCCGCGGAATTGTCCTGCCCGGGGTCGGCGCCTTCGATGACTGCCTGAACGCCATCCGCCGCCAGGAACTGGACGGGGCCGTGAAGGACTGGATCACCGCCGGCCGCCCGTTTCTCGGCATCTGCGTCGGCTACCAGGCGTTGTTTGACCGGAGCGCGGAGTTCAATTCCTGCGCGCTGGGACTCGGTGTCTTCGCCGGGCCGGTGGTGCGCTTCCAGCCGACCGCCGCGGAGCCGCACCTGAAGGTTCCCCAAATCGGCTGGAACGAGGTCGAAATCACCCAGGCGGGCTGCCCGTTGTTCGCGGGCATTCCCGACCGCAGCCACTTTTACTTCGTCCACAGCTTCTACCCGCAGCCGGCCGACGCCTCGGTGGTGGCCGGACGGACGGATTATGGTCAGACGTTCGCCGCCGCCGTTTGCAAGGACAACGTGTGGGCGACGCAGTTCCACCCGGAGAAAAGCCAGCAAGTGGGACTGCAGTTGCTGCGGAACTTCGTCGAATTCGCCGGCCGCGGCTGACCGGCCCCGCTCAGCCCCACACCAGCCGGCAGATGATCACGGCGGCGATGATCCCGGTGAGGTCCGCCGCCAATCCCGCCCAGATGGCGTGGCGGGTTTTCCGGACGGCGACGGCACCAAAATACACGGCGACGATGTAGAAGGTCGTCTCCGTGCTGCCGAACAGGGTCGCCGCCATGCGGGTCACGAGGTGGTCCGGACCGAGGGTCTTCACCAGGTCCGACAAGGCCGCGAGGGAGCCGCTGCCGCTGAGCGGGCGGATGAGCGCCATCGGGGCGAGTTCCGGCGGAAAGTTCACCGCGGTGAGCACCGGCGTGAGCCATTGCGTAAAGAGTTCAATGACGCCCGCGCCCCGGAGGCAGCCGATCGCCACCAGCATGGCCACAAAATACGGAATGATTTGGACCGCCACGCCGAATCCGTCCTTCGCGCCTTCGACGAATTCCTCATACACCGGCAGTTTCCGCAGCCAGGCGTAGAACGGAAAGAACGCCACCATGAACGGCACAGCCAAAATGGAGACCGCGTTGAGCAGTCGGATCCACGCGGCCTGGCCCACCATGTCCGCCGGCACCGTCAGGCCGAAGGTCGCCGGAAACGCCGTCCGCACGAGAAACCAGCCGAACCCGCCGATAAAGGCCGCCAGCGCCAGCCAGTGCAGACCAGTGAGCGGCGCCAGCACGGATTCCTTCACCACCGCTTCGGTCTCCTTCGTTGAATCTGCGGTCACCGCCAAGGCTTGGTTTTCCCCGGTCGGCAGCGGCGAGAACCGTTCCATCACCTTCACCACCACCAACCCCGCCACGGACGAGCAGAAGGTCGCCACCAACGTGGTCCCAACGATGGCGGTGGGGTTCTTGGAACCGGCGGCGGCGAGCACCGCGATGGCGTTCACGGAAATGAGCTGCACCGAGCCGGTGTTGATCGCGAGGAAGGTGCACATCGCGTTGGTCGCGGTGCCGGGATGCCGGTTGAGCGATTCGAGATCCCGCATCGCCCGCAGGCCGAGCGGCGTCGCGGCGTTGTTCAACCCGAGCACGTTAGCCGCGATGTTCATGACCATCGAGCCCATCGCCGGATGATTCGCGGGCACATCCGGGAACAGCCGGACCAGCAGCGGGCGCAACACCCGCGCCAGCACGGAAACCAGACCGGCCCGTTCGGCCAGCCGCATGATTCCCAGCCACAGCGTCATCACGCCGATCAGGCCCAGCGCGAGCGTCACCGCCGTCTTGGCCGAATCAATCGCCCCATCGGCCATGCCCTTGAGCTGGCCCGTAAAGCCGCCCACCAGCACGGCGACGACCAGCATGCCCAGCCAGAGGTGATTCAACATTCCGTGCGGCAGCGTGCGAAGTCTTCCCGCGGTCCGTCAAAGCCCAATGCGGTCCGCTCCGCGATTCGCTCAACGTGCAGTTCAGTCCGAGATCGTGAAGGTCAACGGGCGTGCGAAATCATCCCACAGGCCATGAAGCAACGCCGAGTCAGGTTCGCCGTCGGCCACCACCAGCCGATAGCGGGCAACGTGCGCCCGGCCGGGTGAGATTGCCCACGCGCCGCCCTGCGAGGGCGCGAAGCAGAAAAACGGCTCGCTGGGATGCAGCCGGACCGGTTCCGGCGCGCGGAAATTGTCGCCTGCACCGAGAATCGCCACGCCAGCAACGCCCCCTTCCAGCGGACCGCCGAGCCAGCACCACTGGGCGCGGGTCGCATTCCCCCGCAGCGGATCGGTGTGACCGGCGGAAGTCAGCCAGCGGCAGGTCCCGGCTCCGTTCCATGCCCAATTTCCCCGCACGCCCAAGCCGCCGTAGTGATACTCCGGCAACTCCAGCGGCGACTCTGAGGCCGTGCGCTGGGAAAAGGTCAGTTCCAGCAGATGAACCTTCCGGTTCCATTCGAGGCCAAGATTGTAGAGCCGGACTTCCCAACTCTCCTCCAGCGCGGCCACCGGCGGATTGACCGACAGGTCCACGTAACGGTGGCGCGCGCGGAAACCGCCCTGCACCGGCCCGCTCCAGACGGCGTCCACCGCGACGAATTCAACCCGGCCCTTGCGGTCACCCATGTTCCAGAAGTCCGGCGTCCGCCCTTGAAACCGGGTCTTGGTCCAGGCGGTCCAGACACCGTGGTGGTGGAGGTGGTTCGAGGGATAGTCGTCCGTCACTTCGCGACCCGCCGGGGTCAGCAACGGGTGCAGATAGCCGCCCCGCCGAAACACCTCGGCCACGCCCGGACGCGGCAAAACCCCTTCGGTGCGGTAGGCTGCGACCAACCGGTCGCCCAGCCGCAGCTCGACGCGCTCGCCGGTCCGGATCGCGCGCACGGCTTCGGTGGCATCGCTCCGCTTGGCCGGAACGAGGATGCCCTGCCCCAATTTGGCACCGACCGCATCCGCGATGACCACGTGCGCCTGGCCGTCTGCACCCTTCTGGACCGGCCAATGGTGCCCCGCCGCCACCACCTCCAAGCCGGCTTTCGCCCGCAATCCGGGCGGGACGGTAAAGGTCGCCACCGCCACCGGCCGGTGCGCGGCATTCTGGGGACGGTCGAAATGGACGGTGGCTGCGGAAACCGAGCCCAGCAGCCACAGCATCGCGCCGCTTCGCAAAAGGGGAATCACGGCCACCGGTGTAAACGGACGCCGGAAAAAGAAAAGCCGCACTCGGGGTGCGGCTTTGAAATCAGCGGCTGTCGCCTGCGCTCACGGAGCGGGAGGCGGGGCTTCCAGACCGGAGAACGGCGACTCGCCAAACGAGGCGGGCTTCGACGCCGCGTCCGTGGGAACCCGGTCGGCCCGGATCACTCCGCCCGGCGGCCGGGGTGCCGGCGCGGGAGCGGCGGCTCCGTCGGGAGTGGTCGGCTTGGCGGGTGCGGCATTGCCGGCTTCGCTCGGATGCTTGGCCCGCTTCTGCTTTGGCAGGGGGCTGATCATCACGTTGATGGAGCGGCCAACCAGCTTGGGCTGGTTGTCCGGATGACCCCACGGCGCCAGATCACGCAGGAATTTTTGGACGACGCCCATGCCGATCTCCGTATGCGCCATCTGGCGGCCACGGAAACGGAGGGACACCTTCACCTTCATGTCCTCGCAGAGGAAGTCGGTCGCGTGGTCCTTTTTGATCCCCAAATCGTGCGGATCAATGGTTGGCGACAGCTGAACCTCCTTCACCTCGCTGGAGTGCTGGTGCTTTTTGCCCTCCTTCTCCTTCTTCGACAGCTCGTATTTGAACTTGCCGTAGTCGACGATCCGGCACACCGGAGGGACGGCGGTTGCAGCGATCTCCACCAGGTCGAGACCGGCGTTCTGCGCCATCACGATCGCCTGTCCGAGCGGGATCACGCCGACCTGCTGGCCGTCGGAACCGATGACGCGGACTTCACGGGCGCGGATCTTGCCGTTGATCCGGTGAAGGGGTGGAGGGGGATTACGAGAGGGGAACGGACGGCTCAAGCGACCCTCTCCGGTTGAAGTTGAAACGAGATGGAAACCATTACTGTCAGTGACAGACCGCGACGGTATAGTGAGGCCAACGATGACTGGGCAAGCTGATTTTCCGGTGCCGGCGCGATTTTACCTTCGCGTCGCCCGCTCGTTCATGGCGGCTTTCGCCCTGCTGCTCGTCGAATGCGGCGTCCGCGGGGCCCCGCTGGCCACCAATGCCCCGCCCCTGGCCGAGCGCCTCGCCGCTGCCCGGTCTGATCTGGCGGCCAGCCCGACCAATGCGGCGTTGGCGGTGCGGGTCGCCCGGCTGTGCTTCGAGGGCACGACCACCGCCACCAACGCCAGCGCCAAGGCCAAGTTCGCCGAAGCCGGCATCGCGGCCGCCCAGAACGGCCTCCGCCTGCATCCGCAGGAAGCCGGCCTCGAATACTACCTCGCGCTCAACCTCGGCCAGCTCGCCAGCACCCGGGGCATGAGCGCCCTGAAGCTCGTCCGGGAAATGGAGGCCCACCTGCTCGCGGCCCGGGCGCTCGACGCCACGGTCAGCGATGCCGGCCCCGACCGTTCGCTGGCCTACCTCTACCTCAACGCCCCGGGCTGGCCGATCTCCGTCGGCAACCACGACAAGTCCCGCCTCCATTTCGAGCAGGCCGTGAAGCTGGCGCCCCACAACCCCGAACACCACCTTGCCTTCGCCGAAGCCTGCCTGCGCTGGCGAAAGAAGGACGAGGCCCGAAAGCATCTAGCCCAAGCGGAGGCCGTCTGGGCCAAGGCGCAGGAACTCTACGCCGGCACGGAGTGGCAGACCGACTGGTCCGACTGGAAATCGCGGCTCGCCGAGCTGAAGTCCAAACTGGATCCCCAGTGACCTCCGGCCCCGCGGTCGGTGACGACTGCCATCCACAGTGCTGCCAGTTTGCAACTGGCAGTCCGACGTCAGCGACCATCGCCTCCGTCTGGAGTCAACCACGCGGCTCTGCCGGTTTCAAACCGGCTGCACTTTGCTCACGCCTTCGGCTTGAGCTGCGGGACGAGGATCAGGTCGCGGATGCCTTCCGGGCCAAGCTCCATCAGAGGGTGCCTCCTTCTGGCCAGTTTCTCCAATGAGTGTTCGGCGGAAGTGTTGGCCGGTAGTGCGACGTATCGCCCGTGACAAGGGCCCGAGTCAGAAGCTGGAACGTTTCGGAACCGCTCGGCCGGGAATCGCCGTCTGCAACGTCAGGATGGTTCCACTCATTCAACTGGAGTATCAGCTCCAACTCATCAGGAACGTTCACCCGCAACTCCTCCGTCGTGGCTAGCACCCCCGCCCGGTGCCTAACCGCAAGCCAACGGCACAGTTCAAACACCCGGATGCGTTCACCGGACTCCAAACTGATGCCCGCGTCGCGGTATTGGTCCCGGTGGGGCAGAGGCAGCGATTCGCCGCGAACTAAAATCCGTTCGGCTTTCGCGGCGACCTCTTCCCCGTCCAGCCAGTCACCTGCCTCCACCGGTTCGATGAAGCGGCTTTCGTTGTTTGGATTGTTCGCGAGATAATGTCCGTAGGCTTCCTGACTGACATAGTCCTCGGGTGTCTGACGGTTCCGGAGCAGGCTGCCAAAGGTGTAGATATGGGTATCAGGAAGCCCGCCCCGAGGAGAGTAGCCAAACACTTCAATCGTCAGCGCCCAATCCGAAGCCGAACGGAACAACGATAGTCGCGTGGCTGCCAGGTAGACGTAGCCATTGTCCAGCATAGGAAACGTAAACGCATCACAACCGGCGTCCAAAACCTCCAGTATCTGGTCGGTGCTCCAGTTCATTTGCGCCCCACCCCGTTTCAGAGCGACGGGCAGGCTGCCCTACGTCACGCCTTCGGCTTGAGCTGCGGGAAGAGGATCACGTCGCGGATGCTTTCCTGGCCGAGGAGCATCATGCACAGGCGGTCGATGCCGATGCCGATGCCGCCCGCGGGGGGCATGCCGTGTTCGAGCGCCACGAGGAAGTCCTCGTCGAGCTTCTGCTGTTCGCCGCCGGCCTGGTGTTCGAGCACGTCGCGCTGGGCGATGGGATCGTTCTGCTCGGTGTAGCCGGGCGAGATTTCCTGGCCGTTGATGCAGCACTCGAAGACCTCGACGGTGGTCGGGTCGTCGGGCGAAAGCTTGGCGAGCGGCACGAGTTCCTTGGGCAGGTGCGTGACGAACGTGGGGTTAATTAGCAATGGCTCAACCAATTTG
>CAIWAH010000319.1 GCA_903910585.1 uncultured Verrucomicrobiota bacterium | reverse complement strand
GTTTGTTTCGGTCAGCGCGGTGTCGGACCACGCCCAAAACGTCAGCGTGTCCCCGGCAAACTCGAACCTCCGGGCGTAGCGGGCGGGAACCTTGAGCGTCATCCGCCAGTCACCGCCGGGCGCGGAACGCCACTTCAGGCGGAGCCCGTTCGGCGGCGAAACGAAGCGGCTGGTCTCGACCGGAAACTTCCCCTGAAACGTCTCCAGCCGGCTGGGCGCCACGATGTGGGAATCACTGTAATGGTAGCCGCCTTCGGCGAGGCTCTGGTCGAAGAGGACGTGGGCATCATAGGCCGATTGGGCCAGGGCCCGGACGGCGATGAACAGGCCCAGGGCCAAGAGAAACAGGCGGTGCATGTGGTGTGGCGCGAGTGTTTGGGGAAGCAGTCCGGAGTCACGCTCAAAGGCGGCGCTTTCACCGGCTCGAAGGGCATGGTTGCCTCCCCACATGAACGTGCGGCTGGGATGGTTGACGGGATGGATGTTGCTCTTGGCGCTGGGGCGGGCGTGGTCCGCGCCGATCCCCGATGAGCCGTTCTGGCAGGACGTGGCGGTGCGCATTCGCCACGCGCCAGAGCTGACCAACGCGGTGTTCAAGAAGCTCTGCGTGGACAAGGAGAACGTCGTGTATGTGCTCACGGAAAAGGGCGTCGCCCGTGTCTTCGACGACACGCTGGCGCTGGACCGCAGCTACCGGCCGCTCGTGGGCAAGGTGCCGCTGGACCTCACCGTGTCGCCGGAGGGCGATCTCTACTACCTGTTCGAGGACCGGTGGATGTCGAATGGGAGGAATGGGAAACCGTCTGGTCCGGCGAAGGCGGCGCCCGGCGCCCGCCTGTCGGTCGAGGCAGGCGGCACAGTGCGAGTGACGACTGAGGCCGCAGCGCCGTTGTTTGCTCGTTCTGGCACTCCAGGCTCGGAACTTACAGCGCGTAGGCCGATGGCTGGAGGAACTTGGTTCGGCACCACCCGCGGCGCCTTCTTCGAGCGCGACGGCACGAACTACCGCTACGCCACGCCGGCCGCGCCCGGCATCGAGCCGCCACGGTTCCGTTATTACGCCGGCAAACGCTGGCTGCGGGACGATCACGTCGTGGACCTCGCCACCGACCACGACGGTCATCTCTGGGTGCTCACGCAGACCGGACTGAGCAAGATCGAGTTCCGCCAGTCCACGCTCGCGGCCAAGGCCGACTGGTTTCACCGCAAGATCCGTTCACGGAACATGCGCTACGGCTTCACCGCCGAACGCCGCCTGCTTGTGCCCGGCGACATCACGTCCAGCGAGATGATCGACACGGACAACGACGGCGGTTGGACCAGCTACTACCTCGGTTCGCTGGCGGCCCGTTACGCCGTCACGCGCGAGGAGGAGACGCGCCGGCAGGCGTGGGAGTCCTTCGCCGCCCTGGAACGGCTCCAGAGCATCCACACCCACACCGGCTTCCCGGCCCGCACGTTCGAGCGCCGCGGCTTCAAGTTTTCCGACACCGACCGCTGGCGCGACGCACCCGATCCCGGCTGGGAATGGAAGGGCCACACCAGCAGCGACGAGAT
>CAIWAH010000318.1 GCA_903910585.1 uncultured Verrucomicrobiota bacterium | reverse complement strand
TAGAACGCCTTGCGCTCGGGGTTCAGCTCCCGTTCCACGATCCGGCCATGTTCCTCCCAGGTGATGGCCCGCTTCTCCTTGTAGCGGACAGTCGGCCACTGCCGTTTGGGAACGAGGGGCCAGGGCAGCCAGTTCATATCCACGCAAAAGTTGTGGAGCCGTCGCATGAAGACGTTGGTCGACACCGTCCCGGCGCGGAGTGCCTTGAGGATGGTCTCGGCGTCGGTCTGGACGACCACCAACGGCAGGATGGACGCGAGCGCCTGGTCCTTAAGGACGGTCCGCCAGCGATGCTGATTGGCCCCTTGCTTGGAGAGGATGAGGGTTTCGAGGGCGTCCCTCCATGTGCGCCGGTTCATTGCCGAGTCGCTCCCTTGGAGGTAGGCCTTCGCGAGTTGAAGATTGAGCATCGGTTGACGCTCGGCCTGATTCTTGGCGAAGACGATCTGCTTGGCGACGTTGGCGTCGGCGGTGCCGAGGCTGGCTCGCTTTCCGGTCTTCGTGTCCACGCAATAGAACGCGTGGCCCCGGAGACCCCGGCGGATGAGTCGGTATCGATCTTTCATGCGGTTGACGGCAACCGCAACGATATGGAGGACGATTTCGACCCAACACCGGGTAGGACCTGAGCAGGGCTCGGTTAACCCGGTTTCCACGGAAGTCACCGATTTGGTGTCCGTTTCGGTGTCCGTTCGGGCACCGTATTTTTCGCAACTAACTGAAAACGAGTCAGTTAGAACTGGAGGCGAGGGTCGGAATCGAACCGACGAATGCAGCTTTTGCAGAGCCGTGCCTTACCACTTGGCTACCCCGCCGCCTGCGAAGCGCGGCAAATAAAGGGGACGCCGCGGGGCGGAGCAAGCATTTGATGCGGGCGGCGGTTTTTTCCCCGATTGACGGTCTTTGGCAGGCCGTCGGATTCTCCGCCACCGTATATGCCGAAAATCGTCCGTGCGCTGCTTTCCGTCTCCGACAAATCAGGTCTCGTTCCGTTCGCCCAGGTGCTGGCGGAAGCCGGGATTGAACTCGTTTCCACCGGCGGAACGGCCAAGGCGCTGCGGGCCGAGGGGCTCAGCGTGATCGAGTTGAGCGACTACACCGGCTTCCCGGAAATGCTGGATGGCCGGGTCAAGACGCTGCATCCGAAGGTTCATGGCGGGTTGCTGCACCTGCGGGACAACGACGAGCACGTCGCCACGGTGAAGCAGCACGGGATTCCCCCGATCGATCTCGTGGTGGTGAACCTTTACCCGTTTGAACAGACGGTCGCGAAGCCGGGCGTTTCGCTTCACGACGCGATTGAAAACATCGACATCGGCGGACCTTCCATGCTGCGCAGCGCCGCCAAAAACCATGACTCGGTGACGGTGGTCATCGATCCCGCGGACTATGCCGCGGTGGCCGATGCCGTGAAGACGGCCGGTGGAACTTCGCTGGAGTTGCGCCGGCGACTGGCGGCAAAGGTGTTCGCGCGCACCGCGGCTTACGATGCCGCGATCGCGGCTCATCTGGCCAAGGAGTTTTGTCCGGCCGACGCGGCGTTGCCCGCCTTGGCGGTCAGTTCACCGCTCGCCCAGCCGCTGCGTTACGGGGAAAACCCGCACCAGAAGGCGGCGCTTTACGGCAAGTTCCCGGAATACTTCACGCAGCTGCACGGCAAGGAACTTTCCTACAACAACATCCTCGATCTCACGGCCGCGGCGGCGTTGATCGGCGAGTTCAGCGGCGAGGCGCCGACGCTGGCGATCCTCAAGCACACCAATCCCTGCGGCATGGGGCAGGGGACGACGTTGCGGGACGCCTGGGACAAGGCGTTTGCAACCGATCGCCAGGCTCCGTTCGGCGGCATCATCGCCGTCAACCAGCCGCTGGACCGTTCCTGCGCGGAAGCCATCGCGGAGATCTTCAGCGAGGTCATCATCGCTCCGGATTTCACGGCCGAGGCTTTGGAGCTGCTCCGGCAGAAGAAGAACCTGCGTTTGCTCAAGCTGCTGAAGAATCCTGCGGCCGCCCGCGGCGGCGATGTGCGGAGCGTGGGTGCGGAATCGTTCCTCTGGCAGGAAAGGGATCTCAAAGTGACGACGGCTGCGGACCTCAAGGTGGTCACCCAGCGCCAACCCACGGAGTCCGAACTGAAGGCGATGCTGTTCGGCTGGCGCGTCGTCAAACACCTAAAATCCAACGCGATCGTCTATGTGGGAGCTGATCGGACACTCGGGGTGGGCGCCGGCCAGATGAGCCGGGTGGATTCCAGCCGCATCGCCGTCTGGAAGGCGGGCGAGGCGGGGTTGCCGCTGAAGGGGAGCGTGGTCTGTTCGGACGCCTTCTTTCCGTTCCCGGACGGGTTGATTGCCGCCGCCGAGGCCGGCGCCACGGCCGCCATCCAGCCGGGCGGTTCGATGCGCGACGCCGATGTCATCAAGGCCGCCGACGAGCGCGGAATGGCCATGGTCTTCACCGGACACCGGCATTTCCGGCACTGACCGCCGTCGGGGCCCGGGCCCCGAATGGTGCGCAGTTTTGATTGCCACGTGAGGTGGCGGGTCGCCAACGTCTCCGCACGACTCACCTATGGCTGAAAACTCATCCGCGGCGCACGGATTCCCGCAACGGCTGTTGCCTTGGCTGCTCGCGGGACTGTTTCTGGCGGTTTACCTGGTCACGCTGAACCCATGGATCGGCGTGCACAGCCTCGATCCGCTCGCCCGAATCACGGGGCGCGACGGCGACAATCTGCTCACCTCGCCGCTCACCTATCTGGTCACGCTGCCGATCAAGGGGCTTTCGCTGGCCCAGTTGCCGGCCGTCGCCAATGCCTTGTCCGCGATCATGGGCGCCGCCGTCATCGGCGTGCTGGCCCGCTGCGTGGCGCTCCTGCCGCATGACCGGACCCGCGAACAGCGCATGCGCGGCCAGGGCGATCCGGGTCCGCTGAGGATCCGGCTGGCGTGGGCGCCGCCGATTTTCGCCGCCGGTTTGCTGGGGCTTCAGCTGACGTTCTGGGAACAGGCGACGACGTTCACCGGCGAGATGCTGGAACTGCTGGTCTTCGCATTCTCGGTGCAGTGCGTTCTGGAATACCGCGTCCGTCACAACGAGCGTTGGCTGTGGCTGTTCGCTTTCGTCTTCGGAGCCGGGCTCACGTCGAACTGGGCGATGTTCGCCTTCGCACCGCTCTTTCTGGTGGCACTGGTCTGGATTCGGAGCTGGTCCTTCTTTCACGCCGGATTTCTCATGCGGCTGGGACTGGCCGGGGCGCTGGGCCTCAGCTTTTATCTGCTGACGCCGCTGGTGTTCGGCGCTGGAAATTCGGATTCCGGATTCTGGAGTTCGCTCCGGAGCATCCTCATCACGCAGAAGACTTACCTCCTCGGTTTGCCGGCCGGCCGGGCGGCTCTGGTGGCGGTGGTGTCGCTGTTGCCGCTGGGATTGATCGCCATCCGCTGGGAAGGCGCGAAGGGCACCAGCATGGAAACCATGCTCAATGTCACCGCGGTGGCCGTGCTGCAGGTGGCCTGGCTCGCCGGAAACATCTATTTCGCCTTCGACCCCGGCTTCAGCCCCCGCAAGATGGTGCATCTGGATCCCGCGGGCGGTGGAATGCCATTGCTGCCGTTGGCGTTCTCGGGCGCCCTCGCCGGCGGTTATTTCGTCGGCTATCTGCTCGTGCTGGGCAGCCATCAGCCGGAGAAGGCCTGGGATCGCCCGGGCCCGTTGGTCGGTGCGCTGATCAAGCTCGGATTCGTGGGCGCGCTGGCGGCGACAGTGGCAGTTCCGGCCGGCCTGGTGGTGAAGAACTTTTCCGTGATTCGCGCCGCGAACGGACCGGTGCTGCGGGAACTTGCCGACGCCTTGGTTGCCAATCTCCCCCGGCAAAGCGCGGTGGTGCTCGCCGATGATCCGGTCACCTACGGGCTCGCGACTTACCGGTTGGCGGCGGAATCGGCGGCCCCCAATCACGCGGTGATCCTTACCCCGCGGGGTGCCGTTGAAATCTACCGCCGGGCGCTGTCCCGTCGGCATGGGGATGAGTGGCCGGAATTGCGCGAAATGGCCGAGCGCCGGGAGAACGTGCAGGTCCCCTTCATCCTGCTGCTCGCGCGCGCCGCGGAAACCAACCGGGCGTATTACTTGCATGCCAGCCAGTCGGTCTCCGCCGAAAACACCTGGAGCTCGCCGGTCGGCCCGATTTTCGCCCTGCACCGATATGAGGGCGAACAGATTACCCCGCCGACTCCGGCGGAAAGTGAACTGGCCGCCGTCAGCCAATGGTGGCAGGCCAACGACGCGGCGGTTTCCCGCGCGGTCGCGGCGGCGGCCGGTGGTTCGGCCAACGGCCGGGTGGCCTGCAGCATCTGGTCCCGGGCGGCGAACGCGGCCGGCGTAATCCTCCAACGCGCCGGCCGGCTCGACGCTGCCGCAAACCAGTTTGCCCTCGCGCTCCGGCTGAACCCGCAGAACCTCGCCGCGGAAATCAATGCCGACGTCAACGCGGCCCTGCAGAAGAAGCAGCCGTTGACTCCCGAGCTCGCGAAACGCGCCCTCGGCCGTCGCACCTACGAGCTCGTGGCTCAGGGCGGCCCGGTGGATGAACCCAATCTGCTGGCCGACCTTGGCCGGACTTTCCTCAACAGTTCGGAACAGCTGGTGCGGCGCGCCGCGATCGCGTTCCGCCGGGCCAACGAGCTGAATCCGGAGCTCGTCTCCGCCCAGCTGGGATTCGCCGAGGCCTGCCAGGTGGCGGGGCGTTACGATCTGGCGCTGGAAACGGTGGAGCGGGTCGCCCAGCGCAAGCTTCAGCCGGGCGAGAACGTGCAGGCCGCCTACCTGCAGTCCGCCGCGCTGTTCATGCTCAAGCGCAACGAGGCGGCGGAGCGGCTGCTGAAGGCCAAACTGAAGGAGTTTCCCAACGCCATCCAGCTGCTCGACCTGCTGAGTTACTACTACCTGAGCCTGCCCAAGATTGACGAGGCGATCCCGCTGCTGGAGCAGTGGACGCGGGTGCGGAGCACCGACACCACCCCGTTCATGCGGCTGACCGCGGTGTTCATGGACCGGAAGCAGTTTGACCGTGCGCTCGTGATGCTGGAAACGGTCCTGCGTCTGGCGCCCGAAAATCCGGTGGCCAAGGCCCAGCGCGCCGAGTGTTACCTCAAGACGGGCCGCGCGACCGAGGCCCGGCGGGATTACGAGGCCCTTTCGCGGAAGTTCCCCGAGGAATCCACCTTCCAGCTGGGTCTGGCTCAGGCTGCCGAGAAGCAGAAGGATCCCACGCTGGCCCTGAAGCATTTCGAGAATTTCCTCCGGCTGTCCACCGCGACCAATTCCGCCGACTACAGCAATGCGGTGGTGCGGGTGCGGCAGCTCAAGTCCGCCCCGTGAGTCGGCTGCGGCATGCGCGTCACCCACGTCATCACCCGGCTCATCGTCGGGGGCGCGCAGGAGAACACCATCGCGTCGGTGCTCGGCCTCAGGGCCAAGCCGGGCCTTGAGGTGGAATTGCTGGCCGGCCCGACCGAAGGCGCGGAGGGAACGCTGGAGGCGGTCGTGGCACAGGCCGGCTGCCTGACGGTTGTCCCTGAGCTCATCCGGGCCGTCCGCCCGTGGACAGACTGGCTCGCCTACCGTCGCCTGGTGAGGCATTTTACCCGGAATCGTCCCGACATCGTCCACACCCACAGTGGCAAGGCCGGCATTCTCGGCCGCCTGGCAGCTCGCAAAGCCGGTGTGCCGGTGGTGATTCACTCCATTCACGGGCCGAGTTTCGGGCCGTTTCAAGGGCGTCTTGCGAATGGGATCTTCACCGGGGCGGAACGCTACGCCGGCCGGGTCACGGATCACTTCGTGGTCGTCGCCGATGCCATGACCCGCCAATACCTGGCTGCGGGCATCGGCCGGCCGGAGCAATACACCCGGATCTTCAGCGGCTTCGACCTTGATCCCTTTGTCCACGCGGTGAGGGACGACGAACTCGCCCGGCGGTTGGGAATCGCGCCCGGCGACTTTGTCATCGGCAAGATCGCCCGGCTGTTCGAACTCAAGGGCCACGACGACGTGTTTGCGGTCGCTCCGGAACTGCTCCGGCGGGTGCCCAATGCGAAGTTCCTGTTCGTCGGGGACGGTCCGTGGCGGCAGCGCTTCGGGGACCTCGCCCGCCAAATTGGTCTGGCAAACCGGTTCGTGTTCGCCGGCCTCGTGCCGCCCGCGGACGTGGGTCGTTACGTGGCGCTGATGGATTGTCTCGTCCACCTCAGCCGGCGCGAGGGGCTGCCGAGAGCCCTGCCGCAAGCGCTCGCTGCCGGCCGTCCCATGGTGGCCTACGATTGCGATGGGGCGGGGGAAGTCTGCCGCACGGACGAAACCGGGTTCCTGATTCCTCCCGGCGACCACGGAATGTTGCTGGCACGTCTGGCCCAACTGGCCGCCGATCCGGATCTGCGTGGTCGGCTGGGCGAAACCGGCCGTCGCTGGGTGTGTGAGCGGTTCACGGTCAGCCGGCTCGTGCAGGATCAGCACGAGCTTTACCTTCGCCTCGCACGAGAGAAGGGGTTGCGGTGAGTTTTCCTGGGAACATCTACCTGCTGTCGTTCGTCGGCGCGCTGCTGGCGACGGCCGGCTCATTGCCCCTGTGGCGGGCGTGGTGCGAGCGGACCGGCCATGTGGACGACCCCGGGCATCGCAAGATCCATCACACGCCGGTTCCGCTGGCCGGAGGGCTGGCGGTGTTCACCGGACTCGCCCTCGTCGTGTTGGGCGGTGTCGCAGCAGTCGGCCTGGAACTGCTTCATCCCGACGCCGTGGACCGGTTGGGCTATGGCCTGGGGAAACGGGCGCCGCAGTTGGTCGCGATCTTCGGCGGTGCCTTCGGAATGGTGCTGCTCGGCTGGTGGGACGACCGCCATGAACTCCGCCCGGCGGTGAAGTTCGCAGGACAGCTGGCCGTCGCGCTCCTGGTCGCGGCCAGTGGCGTCCGCATCACGCTGTTCGTGCCGAGCCTTCTGTTCAGTTATGTCACGACGGTCCTGTGGATTCTCACGGTGACCAACGCGCTCAACTTCAACGACAACATGAACGGCCTGTGTGGCGGCCTGGGCCTGATCGGCACCGGTTGGATCGCGTGGCACGCGGCGGCTCACGGCCAATATCTCGTGGCTTCGTTGGCCCTGCTGGCGGCGGGTGCGCTCGCGGGATTCCTGCCGTTCAATTTCCCGCGGGCGTCGGTGTTCCTCGGCGACGCGGGGAGTCATCTCGTCGGCTACCTGCTGGCGGTGCTGGCGATTCTGCCGCACTTCTACTCCACGAGGCAGGAGGAGCCCAGCCGGTTGGCCGTGCTGAACCCGCTCCTCATCCTCGCCGTGCCGCTACTAGATCTCGCCAGCGTCGTGTGGTTGCGCACCCGGGCCCGTCGGCCGTTCTGGATCGGCGACACCAACCACTTCTCGCATCGCCTGGTGCGAGCGGGCCTGTCCAAGCAGCAGGCGGTGCTCGTGCTGTGGCTGGTCGCGTTCTTTGGTGGCGCGGTGACGCTGGCCTGGTGATGTTCCGCGGCCGCGGTCAGCGGAGTTGGAACATCGTTCGGGCCAACACCTTGAAGACCAGTGGCGCGAGCGGGGTGAGATCGGTGACGTTGGTGAAGACCTGATTGGTCAGGCCGATCACAATGGCCTGCGGCGGGTTGGTGGTGCGCAGGTCCGCCAGATTCACCTGGCCGAGCGAAATCTGGAGTTTCCCGATCCCGGCAAACGTCATTCCATTGAGCATGTTCGTGGGCAGCGGACGCGACTGGCTCAAGCCCGCCTTGTCCAAGCGGGCCGCGATTTCGGTGAGGTTGGTCCGCCCCTGTGCGTCCACCACCATGCTGACCTGATCGAAGTTCAGCCGCACTTCGCGGAACGCGAGTCCGTTGGTCTTGGCCGCCTCGAGGTCATAGGCGAAGTAGATCTCCGGAATGCTCAGCAGGGGCAGGGGGCCGAACTCCGGCGGATTGCCGAGTTTGAGGTCCTGCACGTGCAGGGTGCCGTCCAGCAGGCCCAGCCGGAGTTTTCCGATCGTGAAGGGCAAGCCGGTCTTCCCCTGCACGGCGCCAACCACGGCTTTCTTCAACGACCAGTCAAAGCTCAACATTGCCGCTACAATCAGGGCAAGCAGCACCGCGGCCACACTGGCGGCGATTTTGGCGACCGTCTTCAGCTTCACAGGCGCACGTCCTCCGGACGCACCTCCAGGCATTCGTCCTGGTCCTCCCAGATGAGCGCCGGGAACAGGTCCAGCAGCGGCGGCACAAGGTCGTGCGCGGCGTCCGCGAGAAGGCGTTCGGCCTTCTGCGCGGCGTCTTCGAAATCCCCGTCGTAGTCGCGGGACTTCTTCCGGCGGGCCTCATCCCAGTGCGCCACGTCATGCACCGGCTGGTAGGTTGTGGACCAGCGGCGGATCAACGGCTGGAGGTTCGTGGGCAGATCCGCAAAGGGCACGCATGTCTCGCCGCAGTGCTGGCAGAGCAGGCCGTTTTCCACCACGTCGCGGGTGAACAGCGGCAGCATCGGGGCCCGGCAGCATTGCGCGGCCAGATAGCCGGCCGGCATGTTCACCAGCCGCTTGAGCCAGATCTGGCGGTCATGAGCCAGTTGGGCGGCGAGCCGGAACGAGCCCACCAGCGGATGCGACAGCCGCCAGGCTCGGCCCTGGATCTGCCCGAGCGTCTGGGAACACCAGCGGGCCAGTGTCAGATCGTCGAAGTCACGGAAGGTTCGGGCGTATTCCTTCCAGAGACGGTCAATCGGCGTTTCTTCTTTCTGCTCGGCCACGCGCGGAGCTTTCCCTGCCGCCCCCAAAGTTCAAACCGCAAATGCGATCGCGGGCGGTGCTGCGCCGGCTTGCATCCCGGAATCACCCGCCCAAGCTGGCCCCATGAATCCGCACGAAGCCTACGTCGAACGTGTCGTGGACCTGCTTGATCCCGCCGCCAACCGCCTCTTCAACTGCACCGTCGAGGAGGCCCGCGCCAGGGTGCTTTCCGGCGACGCCGCCCAGGTGGCCGGGATTGACGGCTCGTTCGCCCTGCTTGCCCGCGATGGCAAGATGGTCCGCATGGCCCGCTCGCTCGACCGGCCGATGCGTTACTTCCTCGCCAAGCGCGCCGAAGGACCCGCCCTCATCGTCGCCGACCGCATGGACGCCATCCACGCGCAGCTTGTGAAGGAGGGCCTCGCGGACCAGTTTCACCCGAGTTACACGCGCATGGTGCCGGCGCATTACGTCGTCGAAATCCAGCTCATCGGCTGCCCCGATCCCGACCCGACCTACACGCGCTTCTTCACGCCCGAACGCAACTCGTTGCCCGCCGACCTCGACGAGATCGGCCGCCGCTACGTCGGCGCCCTGGCGGACGAGATCGCGAAGTGGCTGCAAAGTGCTGCCGGCGTCTCGCCGGCAGCACCTTCCCCCATCGGCGTCGCCTTCTCCGGCGGCGTGGATAGCGGTCTCGTGTTCCTCACCACCTACTTCACGATGCGCCGGCTCGGGATGAGCCCCGCCCGGCTGAAGGCCTTCACCCTCAGCTTTGGCGACGGCCCCGACCTCGCCCAGGCCCGCGAATTTCTCGAACGCCTCGGCCTCGGCCTGTTCCTCGAGGAAATCCATGCCACGCCCGACGAACTCGACTTCACCGAAGCCCTGCGCGTGCTCGAGGACTACAAGCCGCTCGATGTCGAATGCGGCGTCATGGGCCTCGCGCTCTGTCGCGGCATCCGGCGGCGCTACCCGGACTGGAAGCACCTGCTCGACGGCGACGGCGGCGACGAAAACCTCAAGGACTATCCCATCGAGGAAAACCCCGAGCTGACCATCCGCTCGGTCGTCCACAACCTGATGCTCTACCACGAGGGCTGGGGCGTGGGCCGCATCAAGCATTCGCTCACCTACAGCGGCGGCCTGAGCCGCGGCTACGTGCGCACCTACGCGCCCGCGCGCCGGTTCGGCTTCGAGGGTTTCAGCCCGCTGATGAGCCGTGGCGTCATGGCCGTGAGCGAAGCCATCCCGTTCATTGACCTCACCCAATACGACGTGCCGACGCTCTACTCGCTCAAGGGCGAAGTCGTCCGGCGCGGCGTGAAGGCGCTCTTCGGCGTGGTCATGCCCGTGTTCGAGAAACGCCGCTTCCAGCATGGCGCCACCCGCAAGGAAACCCTCCGCGCCAAACTGCCCGCGCAGGAAGCGGTGTATCGGAAGCAGTTCCTGGCGATGTATCAGTGAAGCTCAATGCGCGCTCGGACAACTCCATGAAAATTCTAGAATGGATGGCCTTTGGAATTGGCTCACAGGTGCTATCGCTGCCGGTCGCGGCTGTAGTTGGAGCATTGGCATTCTGGCTGCATGGGCAGAGTTCCCAAAAAAAATCTTACACGGCATTCCTTCTGCCATGCTTGGTATGCTTGGCTGGCGGAGTTTGGTTCAGCAGCAAAGGCATGGTGGTCACACATTTCCTCGACTTCAATTCTCCTGAGCAATTGACGGCCAGCCAGCGCCTTCATCAAAAAGACATCGATACCATGACACTGCGGGTGGCTGTTTTCCCCGCTCTTTTGTTCGCCATCGCGGCCTTCGTGATTCTGGCAATTCGACGACCAAGGTTTCAGTGGGGCTTCGGGGCAACCGTGTTTTTCGGCATGTGTCTTTACCTTGGCTTCCTTGATCACAGACTTATTGAGAGACAGCGGGGATCAAAGCCACCTTCGGCACCTCCTTCCCTGGCCGGGAGTGCGATCTCCACGCTAACCAGGAGCAAGGTATTCAGGAGTGATACTGAGCGGGTTTCCTTCCGATACCCTGAAAATTGGGAGGCAGTTGCGTCGCAGGCTAAAACGACACTCGTTCTTCTTCACGCCCGGGATGGAAGTTCTGGGACCTGCAATTTGTCCGTTATTCCCAGCGACCGCCCGTCTGCCAAGGATTTCGACCACGACTACTTTCTCTCCATCTTTAGCAGATTGCACAAAGACGCTGCCGTGAAATTGGTGCGTCACGTTGAACTCCTTGGTGAATCTCGTGCATTTGTTGACGCGAATTTCACGCTTGAGATGCCGAGCGGTCCGATCCCTTTAAGCACCATCACGATGGCGACTGTCCACAATGGAAAGCGTTACATGCTCGTTCTTAACGCGCCACGCGACCAAATCGAAAAACTACGCGCGGTGTTTGATGTCATTGCGGGCACGCTTGTATTTGATCTGCAATGAGCCCTCTAAAACATTCTCGTGCTCCACGACAACTCGGCTCGTTGTCCCGCCCCTTCAGGGCGGATCCCAGTCTGGGATTGGAACCCCAGGGCGTTGCTAGGGCTGCGTTGTCTCATTCTTTAGGAGCTCGGCGCTCCCATCCCGGTGGGGCCGGCGCTGCCGCGCCGCCCTGACTTCCGCCGGAACGAGCCCTACTCAGTTCCGGCGGTGGCCGCCCGCCTCACTCCGATCGCGGCCAGCAAGATCATGGCAGAGCAGCAGCTCTGCCCCACCCCGCTGGCGGGGCTGGCCCGTTCCAAACGGCGACGGCGTCCACCGCAGCGGAGCGCCCGTCTCCGGCCAGCACGTTTCATTCGCCCAACCTCTTCGCACCGGATCGGAGCTCGGTGCTCCCAACCCGGTGGGGCGGGCGCTGCCGCGCCGCCCTGACTTCCGCCGGAACGAGCCCCGCGCAGTTCCGGCGGTCGCCGCCCACCTCACTCCGCTCGCGGCCGGCAAGATCAGGTCAGAGCCGCAGCTCTGCCCCACCTGGACGAGTTGCCTGCGTCTTGCCAGTCCCGCGGTTCCACTCTACCTACGCCGCCAGCGTGAAAGCTGTTCGCCCTGATTCCGTCTTCGCCTTCCTGCTCGGCCTTCTCTTGGTCGGGACTCCGGGCCGGGCTGCGGACGCCGCGCAGCAACCCGCGGACAAATCTCCGAAGCTCATCGCGCCCGCCGTATCCACCGGCACCGGGCTGCTGCTGGAGCCGGCGTTGACGCTGCCGGAGTTTACCCGGGAGAAGTTCGCCGCCGCCATGGCCACCGTCGGGCCGGAGAAGATCCAGCGGCCTTGGACGAATCCCGTCGTCACGCTGCCGCCGCATCCGCGCGCCGACGCGAAGGGGCTGACCGAGGCCGAGGTGAAGGACTACATGCTGGAGGCGAAGCACCTGTTCAGCCGCGGCGAGGCGGTGCCGCTCTCCGACGTCGGCCTCATCAGCACGCAGGAGGACGTGATCCGGCAGCCGATGCTCAACCACATCGCCGCGTTCTCGAACGCCGTCGCCCGTGTTTACCTGCTCGTGCAGAAGACCGCGTCGGACCAGCACTGGTCCTACTTCTCCATCGTGCAGGATCTCACGGTGACGCCCGCGCTCGATTACTACGCGGAGCTGCGGAAGGAAGGGCCGAAGTTCGAAGGCACGAGCTGCTACAAGTGCCATTCGTCCGGTCCGCTCGCCATCCATCCGGCCCGCGAGGACCTCGTGCTCGACGCTCCGCTGGCCGCGGCCATCGGCCGGCACATCGCCGACCAGCCGCGCTCGCAGTTCGTCTTCCCCCAGGATTCGCCCAAGCCGCCCACTGGCGAGAAGCTGACGCTGAAGTTCTGCACCAAGTGCCACGATGACGAAGGCGACCGCGACGCGCTGTATCAGGTCCATTCGCATCCGATCCGCGTGCTGGTGGACTTCGGCTACATGCCGCCGAACCGCCGCCTGAAGCCCGAGGAGATCGTCGAACTCAAGGCGTGGCTGGAGCAGAAGCGCTGACGGTGTTGGCGTCGGGCTCGAGCCGCTGCGGGCAGGGCTTGGGCAGACAGGGGAAGCGGGATCGCCGCCCCGGCGAACATCTGGGACTTGGCCAGATCGCCGCCGAAGCCTCGCAGGTTGGGAGGAGGACAGACGCTGAAACCGGGCGCGTCACGCCTCAGCGGCGGGAGCTCAAGGGGCAAGACGAGGACTTCCCACGGCGACCGGCCTGAAAACGACCGTTTCGCGGCCTACTTGGGCAAGGCGTCGGTGAGCGGACGGCCGGCTTTGGGCACGGCCCCGGCGTAGTCCTCGCCCAGCAACGAGGCCAGTGTGGCGGCGATCTGGTTCTGGAAAACGGGCGCGATGTTCGAACGTTCGCCCAAGGGAGGGGTGTCCGGGCCAAGCACGGCGATCCAGATGTTTTCCGCACCGTCCACTGCGGCGCCGTGGTTGCGCCATTCGGTGGGGCCGCTGCCGCGTCCGTGGTCGGGCGTGACGATCAGCGTGGTCTGATCGCGGTATTCGGGCAGCGACTGGACGGTTTCCCACAGTCGTCGGAGGTAGGCATCCATGCGGTGCGCCGCGAAGAGGTAGTGGTCATAGCGGCCTTCGTGGGCCCATTCATCCGGCTCGCTGAGGCCCAGCCAGACCAGGCGAGGCTTCGCCTGCGGCAGGTATTCGAGCAGCGCATGGAGGTAAAAGACGTCGAAGTCCATGTCGGGCCACAGCGGCGTAATGTCGCGGTGCAATTGGTCGATGAGCGCGAGCGGGGAGCCGGGGGCGAACTCGAGCGTGTTGATATAGCCGGTCCACGTCGGGATGCCGCTGCGACGGGCGTTGAAGATGTGGAAATGCGTGTCCCAGTTGGCGAAGGCCACGGCACGGCCGGCGAAGGCGGGCTTCCGGTGCAGCCACTCGAGGACGGTGACGTTCGGGTTGTCCCGCTTGGCGTTCGAATTGATCCGGTCGTCGGCGAAGCCAGTGAAGATCTCGTTGAAGCCGGGGTAGGTGAACTTGCGGCCGTTGGTGACCTGGGCCGAACTGCCCCGGTTGGTATTGCCGTAGAGCTGGCCCTGTTGCGCGACGGTGCTCCAGAAGAAGGGCAGGAGCGCCGTGCGCCGTTCCGTCTCCGAATCACGCCAGAACGCCGACCGAAGTCGCGGCACATTGCCCACGCCGCCATTGGTGGAATTGAGCAACAACTCCTCCGCACCGCGAAAGACTTCCTGCCAGCGCAGGCCGTCCACGGTGATCAGGATGACATTCCTGGTTCGCAACTCCGCGGCGTGGACGCCGTGGGCGAGCAGCAGGGGAATCAGGATCAGGAAGGCGCGGAGCTTCATGGGTGGGTGGGGCGTTGGCTGTGCGTGACGGGCGGACGGTAGTGCGAACAACCGGCGGCTCAATGGCCGGATTGGGTCACGGGTTAGGCTGGCAAACAGGCTCGCCAGCCTTCCGCCCGGTGAGGCATCGTTTTCCGGTCACCATGAAATCGGCCCGAGTCATCCTGTTCGCCCTCTGCCTGCCGTGGCTGGCGAGTCTTTCGCGGGCGGCGGAACCGGTGCTGCCGCTCCGCACCAACGATGTGATCGCCTTCATCGGCGGCGCAAACATGGTCGCCCTCGCGCAGAGCGGGCACCTGGAGACGTTGCTCACGCTCCGGCATCCGCATCACAAACTCCGCTTCCGCAGCCTCGCGTGGGAAGGCGACACGGTCTTCGCCCAGCCGCGCGACGTGAATTACCCGGACCTCGTCACCCAACTGAAGCAGGTCGGCGCCACCGTGGCCTTCGTGCAGTTCGGCCAGATGGAGTCGCTGGCGGGGGAAGCGGGGCTGACGAATTTTGTGGAGGCTTACGAAGCGTTGCTGGCGAAGCTTTGGAGCGTAACTCAGCGTGTGGTTCTTCTCACGCCGCATCCTGTGCTTTCAAAGACATTGGATCGTCCATGGGACAACAACGCTCGGCACCAGGATTTGATCCGATATTCCCGCGAAATCCATTTGCTGGCGAAACGTTCGGGAGCGCAATCCACGATGGGTTTTGAAGCCCTGACCACTGTTGCTGGCCAAGCGTCCAAAGGCTTCGCTGAGGACGGCAATCTCCTGGGTGCGGAAGGGATTGAGTTCTATTCAGAGTTCACCGTCATGCACCTTCTCGATGGACGGCTGGATGTGAAGATTGAATCGGATGCCTATCGCGGTCTCCGCTCCGCCATCGCCGAAAAGAGCCGCCTCTGGTTCGACTACGCCCGTCCGAGCAACTGGGCGTTCCTTGCCGGTGACCGCACCGAGCAGGCCTTCAGCCGCGACTACCGCGACCGCAATATCCGCGCTTTCGCCCAGGAGATGCAGCAGTTCCTCCCCCTAATCGCCGACGCCGAGAAGCGCATTGATGAACTGGCCGCCAATGCCGCCGCGGAGAAGGACACAACGCGATGAAACCAATCCGATTGCGGAATGCGGAATGCGGAATGCAGAACGGCCGCGCCGCCGTAGCGCAGGTTGCCAACCTGCTGGTTAGCCGGCTGGCAGCCGGCAGGGCGTGGCCGCTAACCGGCCGCACGGAATGTTCCGGCGCCCGCAGGTTGCCAACCTGCGACACGGCAGACTGCCAGTCTGCGCTACACGCGCTTCCCACTTTCCCACTCTCTCACCTGCTCACCTGCTTTCTCGCCTTCGCGTTGGTTCATCTTCCCAACCGCGCCGCCGACAACAGCCCCGCCGCCGAACTCGCCTCCCTGCGCGTGCTCGACGGCTTCGAGGCCAGCCTGTTCGCCTCTGAGGCGGACGGCGTGCGCAAGCCCATCCAGCTCCGCTTCGATCCCGACGGCCGCCTCTGGGTCTGCGGGAGCGTCGTCTATCCGCAGCTTAAGCCCGGTGAAAAGCCCCGCGACCAGGTCGTCGTGCTGGAGGACACCGACGGCGACGGCCGCGCCGACACGACCACCGTCTTCGCCGACGACCTGCTCATGCCCACCGGCCTCGAACTCGGCGACGGCGGCCTCTACGTGAACAGCGGCACGGAACTCCTTCACCTCCGCGACACCGACGGCGACGGCAAGGCCGACCAGCGCCGCGTCGTCTTCCGCGGCTTCGGCACCGGCGACACGCACCAGACCATCAACTCCTTCACCTGGGGACCGAGCGGCGAACTCCTCTTCTCGCAGGGACTGCACGCGCGTTCCCGCATCGAAACTCCGTGGGGCATCGAGGAACTCCAGCAGGCCGGCGTCTGGCGTTACTGGCCACGGCGCTCCCGGCTCGATCCCTTCTGGAGCGGCGCGATGGGCGCGCACAATCCCTTCGGCAACGTCTTCGACCGCTGGGGCCAGCCCTTCGTCCTCGCGGGCAACGGGCACGGCATCTACCACCTCACGCCGGCGATGATCCGCACGGATCACTTCCTCGAACAGCGATGGCTCTGGAACGAGGGCCGCAAGTTCGGCGGCGGCGACTTCGTGGAAAACTCCCGCTGGCCCGCCGCAAATCAGGGCGAACTCCTCACCGGCGGCTACCTCCAGAACACCGTCGAGCGCTTTCGCGTCACCGACGAAGGCGGCAGCAGCTTCAAGATCGCCCGCCTCGCGCCGCTCATCGAGTCCACGAACCTTGCCTTCCGCGTTGTGGACGCCCGCTTCGGCCCCGACGGCGCGCTCTATCTCGCCGACTGGTTCAACCCGGTCATCGGCCACTACCAGGCCAGCTTCCGCGACCCGAACCGCGACAAGGACCACGGCCGCATCTGGCGCGTGGTGCCGAAATCGGAGAAGGCAGATGGGAGATCGAAGATCGGGAAGCCGAACTTCACAAAGCGCTCTACCGCCGAACTGCCCGACGAACTGAAGTCACCTGAGCGTTGGAATCGCCAGATGGCAAAACGCGTCCTCGCCGACCGCCCGACGGCAGAGGTGACGAACGCGCTGAACCAATGGCTGACCAGCAACCTATCCGCTGGCGGAGCTTCCAAACCGGCCGTCGAATCAAACCGTGAGGTGGCAGCGTCTCACTCTCCGCTCGCCCAAGCGGGGGGAGAGGGCCGGGGTGAGGTGGGCGCCCAAGGGGCGTTGAAGTCGTCCGGCTTCAGCAACGATCACCTACTGTTCGAGGCGCTCGGCGTGCTCGCCAGCCACGACGTCTTTGACACTAACTTGGTCAATGAACTCGCTCACTCAGAAGCGCCCGAGGCTCGCGCCTATGCCGCGCGCATTGCAGGCCAGGCGGCCAGCCTGCCCGCCGCTTCCAACCCCGCAACTGGCCCGGGACAGGCTGGCAGCCTGTCCTACTTTGCTTCGCTGCTCACCGCACTCGCCGCCGATCCGCACCCGCGTGTCCGGCTCGAAGCCATCGTGGCATGCAGCTACTTGCCGTCGTCCAAGGCCGTCGAGATCGCCGCCATCGCCACGGACCAGGCGATGGATGCCGGCCTGGAATACGCCTTCACCCAGTGTGTCCACGCCCTCAAGCCGCACTGGCAGGACGCCCAGGCGCGCGGCGAACTCAAATTCGACGGCCAGGCGAACCGGCAGACCGCCTTCGCCAAGGCGGTTGGCGGGGCCGGTTCCGCCCAGTTCGCGGCCGGACGCCTCCGCCGCATCGCCGAAGTCGCGCTCGACGAACCCACCATCGGCCAGCTCGCCGAGGTCGTCGCCGAGAGCGGCGGGCCGAACGAAATGGCGGCGTTGCTTACCCCGAAGAGTTTCACGCTCGGCACGAATTACTTGTCCACCCAGCACAGCCTGGCGCTGTTCCGCGCCGCGGAGTCCAGTCGTCGGCGCGGACTCAAGCTGGGGGAACCTGCGGCCGGCGGACTCAAGGCCCTGCTGCAAAGTCCCGAGCCCTCCGTGCAGGCGATGGCCGCATGGCTGGCCGGCGTCTGGCAGGTCGGTTCGCTGCGGGCCGAGGTCGAGGCACTGGCCAAAGCTGAGCCGCCCGTGCCGGGCAACCGCGGCAGCGCCGCCCGCGCCTACGCGCTGAGCGGCGTGGCCGCCTACGGCGACGGACCGGCGGAAACTCTGCTCGCCGACGTGGGAGCCACTTCGCCGGATCCATTCGCGCGGGCCGACGCCATTGCCCGGCTCGCCCGGATGAACCTGCCGAAAGCCGCCGCGCTCGCGGCTGATTACCTGGCCATCGAGCGCCCCGGTAGCGCGGTGGAGGATTTGGGCACCGCCTTTCTGCGCCAGCAGGGAGGGGCGAAGTCACTGCACGGAGCGTTCGGAGTGAAGCGGCCGTTTTCGGCGAATGCCGTCCGCTTGCAGGTGGTGCAGGGCAACAGTGGCCGTCGTGATGCCGACTTGGCGGCGGTGCTGGCGAGCGCGAGCGGCGGTCCGGGTAAGGTCGGTCCCGTCTCGTTGGACGACCTCCCGGCGCTGGCTTCCGCGGTGCGGCAGAGCGGAGACGCAACGAGGGGAAGGGAACTGTTTGGCCGTGCAGATCTCGCCTGCGCCAACTGTCACGCAGTGGACGGCACGCCCGGAAAGATCGGGCCGAACCTCAGTGCGCTCGGCACGGCGCAGACGGTGGAGTTCATCCTCGGCGCGATCCTCGATCCGCAGAAAGAGGTGAAGGAAGGCTTCATGGCCCATGAACTCACCGCCAAGGACGGCGAGGTATATCAGGGCTACCTCCGGGGCGAGAACGCCGACGAGGTTTCGCTCTTCAACCACCTGACCGGCGGAGTCGTCAAGCTGCGCCGCGACCAGGTTGTGGAACGCCGCCAGCTCGGTTCGCTCATGCCGGCCGGACTGGCCGATGGGCTTTCCCGGGAGGAGCTGCGCGACTTGGTCGCGTATCTCGCCGGCTTGGGGAAGCGGTAGGCGCCCGTGGCTACTGCGCTTCAACGAGCACGCGCACAAAACCGGCCGTCGCCCCAGAGTCTGGTATTTCCACTGAATGCGGTGCGTCGTCGCCCGGGATGGCGGCACCCACGGGCGTCCATTGTCCCAGCGTGGTTGCGGTCTGGGTCTGGTAGCGGAAACCAATCTTGGCGCGGAACGTCGCCGTGCGTTTGCCCGTGTCGTCCGTGGCGAGCGACACTTTTGGCCCTTCACCCGGCAACGCGATTCGGGCGAGGTAGTGCTGGGTCTTGAAGTCGCTGCCGTAGGCGGTGCCGGCGATGGTTCTGCCGTCATGGCTGACGGCCGCAACCTGGGTCAGTTCCAGGCCGGCGAAGTCCACGCCACGGATAAGATCCTTCAGCGCGAACACCGAGCCGTCACGGGTCCAGACCACGTTGAACCCTTGGAAGGGATTGCTGCTCAAGAGCCCGAAGATCAGCCGGCCGTCACCGGAGATCTTCCAACCCGATCCGTAGGTTGTCGCCAATCCGGGCAACTGGACCGGCAGTGTCTTCAGGCCCTCCGCGGCGGACCAGATCGCGGGCAACTGGGGGATTTCCGGCTGGCTGGCCCGCCAGTAGGTGCCCACAAAAAATGTTCCCGTGCCATCCATGCTCATGGCCTCGAATCCCTCGGGTGCGGGCAGCCAGGAGAACCCCTTCGTGGCCGCCCATAGATACTGGCGGTCGGCGAAAGTGACAGGATCGATCGCCTGGCCAAAGAACACGTCGCCCGAATCGGAAATGCCCCTGAGTTTCGGCCCAATGGCCTGAGCGGACGAGATGACCTCGGTGAAAGAGCGATCGCTCAGTCGCACGCGCCGGACCGAGGTTTTGCCAAGTTGGTCGAAGCGGCCCACGGCCCAGGCGCCATTGCCCGAGAGCCCGAGGGGACTGGTCAGCGGGAGCGGGGTTTCCATCTTGCCCGGAAGCGTCAGCACGACGGTCTCCGCGTTGACCTCGGTGGAATTCAACTTCCAGGCCAGGGCGAAGGAGCCGTCGAACGGCAGCGAAACGCAGCCCCAAG
>CAIWAH010000317.1 GCA_903910585.1 uncultured Verrucomicrobiota bacterium | reverse complement strand
TCGAGGCAGAGGATGCCGACCTCATCGGACACGCTGGCCTGGCGCACGTTGGTGACGAGCGCGAACTTGTGACCGAGCTCCCAGATGACCGGGCGCTTGATCAGTTTAGTCGGGTAGGTCAGCCACACGCGGCGCTGTGTGGGCGGGGCGAACTTGCCGGAACCGGCGGCGGCGGACTTCTTCTTGGCGGCCATGGCGGAAAGGTGCGGATGGAACGGGCGGAAAGCGAGCGGACGCCTAGCCCCCGGCGATGGCGGGGATGATGCTGACCTCGTCCCCGTCCTTCACCGGCGTGTCGTTGTTCTGGAGGAACCGGATGTCTTCCTCGTTCACATAGACGTTCACGAACCGGCGCACATTGCCCGCCTCGTCCACCAGGCGCTCCTGGATGCCGGGGAACTGACGCTGCAACTCGGCGATCGCCGAACCGACGGTGCCGGCCGGGACTTCGACCAGCTCCTGCTCGTGGGTGAGCTTCCGGAGCGGCGTGGGAATGCGGACTTTGACTGACATGATGAAAACAGGTTGCGCGAAGTGTTGGGGAAAGCGCCCGTGAGGCAAGCCCCGCTTTTGATTGCCCGATCGCCAGCGCCAATGGTCCGAAGCCGGCGCACGCCCCAACGAACGGTGACCACAGGGAGCCGTCTCGCGGGGCTGAGCAGCGATGGTCGCCACTGCGTCCACCCCCGGAAGTTCGCTTCCTCTCTCCGTCGCGCAGCGCGAGCAGAGGGAGCGGTCAGAGTCAGAGCGTGGAAGAACATGGATCGGTTCTGACGTTCTGGCCGTGCAGGGCTGACTTCAGACCTGTCCCCGCCCTAGGAATCAGCCCGTGTCCGCCGGCTGTTCCCTCTCCCCCAGGAGAGGGAGAATCCGAAGCCAGCGTCAAACCAGCCGCTCGCCCCCGAACGACGCGCGCTTCCGGTTGAACCCTAACACGCCCGGACGCGCCGATCCGGTCATGGGTGGCGTCTGTCGCCGTGAGGCGGCGGGTAATGACCCCGTTTACGAGATTGCCCATTTGCCTTTCGACCGCGCGGCCCGCCTCCGGTTCCACATCGTGCCGGGCGGCGTGGCCGCGTGGTTTTTTCCGCCAAAACCAGGTCCGGCCTTTTTCTGTTGGTAAGCCGGCCCGGCCCGAAAAACTCACCCCGGCAAAACCCCAATGAAAACAGGGTTTTCGTGCCGCCCCTGCTTCTTACGAGGCCGCGTCGTCTGGTGATAAACTCTCATGCTGCCACTGGATGAATGACTCCGTCGCCACACTGCGAAAGTCACCGCCTGTGTAAGCATGGCGAATGACCTCCTCAGCAAGCGGACAAGAGAGCATGCAATACTCAATGGTCCGTGCCTCTGTGTCCAAAACCTCGGTGCGGAAGACTGCCTCCTCGTAACGCAACTGGAGAACGTGCCGGTCGTCCAAATGGATGCCAAGGAAGCCACCTTCGGTATTAATGCCAGCAAACACTCGAAGCGCCTGGTCCAGCGAACGCTCAACCGGAGAGTCGGCGTCGGCGTCTGCCTGCCGATAGCTTCCGTGGTAAAATATTCGCATGAGGATGAGCGTGTTCAGTGGCCTAGACCGTATGGCTTTCGATGAAAGCGAAGCGGGTGTTTGATCTCGGTTGGAAACGTGGGTTGCCCGCGCGAGCGGACCGAGCCACAGGGTTATGCGCCCGGCCTGAAGCTGGGTCGTCGACAACCGAGACACGAAACCAAACACCCATGAACAAAACGCTCCATTACCTCCGCCTGGACGTCCACAAGGATTCCATCGCCGTCTCCATCGCGCCGCAAGGCATCACCGAAGTGCGGCGCTACGGCCTCATCGGCGGCTCGCTCGACGCCGTGGACCTGCACCTCTGCGTCACGGCGCGATCCGGCCCGCGCAGGAGCTCAGCCAGCCTCAGCTCCTGAAGCGGGTCCGGGAACAGGTCGCTGCCGGCCGGACTTCCACGGGATTGTCCGCCGGTTCTGCCCGGCCTCGTTGGATCGTCGCCCGCGCCACCCGGGGCCGACTTTTTCAGCGGGCTTCCCGGTTCCGGGCTTGCCGGCGGTGCCGCGGTGGTGGCTACTGGGAACGTGATTCCCGGGTCCCCGTTTCCGCGGCGGCGATGTCGCGGCGCGGTCCCGGCTCAACCGTCAACCTTCAGCCTGCGGAGAAGCCATGGAAACCGAAGTCACCGTTGAAACGCTGCTCAACACCAAGGGCCGCACCGTCTGGTCGGTCGCGCCTGACGCCACCGTGTTCGCCGCCGTGCAGGAGATGGCGGCGCGCAACGTGGGTTCGCTGCTCGTGATGGAAGGCAGCCGCCTGGTCGGCATCGTCTCGGAGCGGGATTATGCCCGGAAGATCGTCCTGCACGGAAAGAACTCCCGCACCACGCCGGTCAGCGAGATCCTCACGCCGGCGGTCCACCACGTGACGCCGCACTCCACCCTCGGCGAGTGCATGGCGCTGATGACCGACAAGCGCATCCGCCATCTGCCGGTGCTGGACCAGGGCGCGGTGGTCGGGGTGATCTCGATCGGCGATCTGGTGAACTGGATCATGCGCGCCCAGGCGGCCACGATTGACCAACTGCAGTCCTACATCGCCGGCGGCTACGCGGCGTGACGCGGCCTCACGGATGCCCGGCGGGCCGGAGTTCCCCGGCCGGGATCGCGAACGGCAGGCGGTTCTGCCGCGGCGGCAGCGGGCACGTGGCGAACTTCGTGAACCCGCACGGCGGCGTGTAGGCGAGGTTGAAGTCGATGGTCACCGTGCCGTCCGGTCCCGGCGGTTTCACGTAGAGGAACCGGCCCGCCCCGTAGGTGGTGTCCCCGGCCGTGCGGTCGTGGAACATGATGAAAAAATCGGTCTCGCCCCGCTCCAGCGCCACGTCGAGCCGATGCGTCCGGCCCGCCACCTCGAAGACCAGCGCCCCGGGACTCGCGAATTCCTCGGTCAGCCCGACGACGTTCGGCACCCGGAGGGTCCGGATGCCCGGAAACGCTTCAAACCGGCCGGTCAACCGCCAGGCCGGGTCGTAGGGATAGCAGCGAAGTCCGTGAAAGGCCTGCCGGGCAGGCGCCCGGGAGTCCCGCATGCGCAGTCCCAGCCGGTCCGCCCGCCGGATGGCGATCACCGAGGCGGAGCCCACTTCCAGCCGGGTGGGTTCCTCCTCGGCATCGGTGACCAGTTCCAGTTCGCCCACCGGTCGGCCGGCCACGCGGACCGCGGCGCCCGGGGCCGAGACGAACTTCACGCGCAGGCCGGTGCGGACAAAGGTGCCGAACGCCGCGGGCAGATGGGGCGTGTCGAACACGATCGAGTTGGTCGGGGAAGTCCCGGCGGTGTTAGTGCCTTCCTCCAGCCAGTGCAAACCCACGAGCGTGGTCCAGCCGTTGGTGCCCCCGACCGATTCGAGCCGGCGGGCTTTCCACGCCGCCCACTCGGGCGGGGGCACTGGGCGGGTCACGCAACCGAGCAGCCCCACTCCCAGGGCGACCAGCGGCCAGGCGATACGGAACGCATTCATGAATCCTCGGGACATCCCAGCGCCACGGGCAGCACGCGGCGAGGCAAAACCGATCAACGGCCTGTCCAACTTGACGCCCACTGAGGGCCACCGCTCCGCCAGCCAAGGCCAATTCGTGGCGTCCCTGTGCGACCGCCGCCGGCGTGATTCCGGCAGCGCTTTGCGGCTCGCCCGCCCGCCTTCGGCCTTTGCGCGGTTGAATTCCCCGATACCCTTCGCGTCCGTGAGCCCCGTGAGTCCCCGTCGTTCCCTCGCCTTTGCCCTGGCCATCGCCGCCGCGCTGTCGTTCCGCCCCGCTGTCGGGGCCGAACTGTCCGAAGCCGAACTCGCCCTCGGCGTGCGCACCACCGAGCCGCTGACGCCGGCGGAACAGCAGGCGAAGTTCAAGCTGCCGCCCGGCTTCGAGATCCAGCTCGTCGCCGCGGAACCGGACATCAACAAGCCGATGAACCTGGCCTTCGACGCCACGGGCCGGCTCTGGGTCACCACCAGCATCGAATATCCCTGGGCCGCCCCGACGAACCGTCCCGCACGCGACCGCCTGATGATCTTCGAGGACTTCGGCTCCGACGGCCGCGCCCGCAAGGTCACCCAGTTCGCCGACGGCCTGAACATCCCCATCGGCGTCTATCCGTTTCGGTCCCCTTCTTCCGTAGCCGCCGACGTCAGGAGGCGGACCGCCGAAGCTGCCGGAGCTTCCGCCTCGTCACCTCGGCGGCTACCCGATGAGACATGGAAGGCCCTCGTCTGGAGCATTCCCTACATCTGGCTGCTGGAGGACACTGACGGCGACAGCAAGGCCGATAAACGCACGCCGCTTTACGGCCCGTTTGACCACACGCGCGATACGCACGGCAACCAGGCGTCGTTTCGCCGAGGCTTCGACGGCTGGCTCTACGCCACGCACGGCTTCAACAACGACTCGCACGTCACCGCGCGCGACGGCAGCCACGTGGACCTCAACTCGGGCAACACCTACCGCATCCGCCTCGACGGCTCGCGCATCGAGCACCACACCCACGGGCAGGTGAACCCGTTCGGCCTCGCGTGGGACGCCCGCGGGAACCTCTACTCCAGCGACTGCCACAGCGCGCCCATCTACCAGCTGCTCGCCGACGGCTGGTATCCGAGCTTCGGCAAGCCGCACGACGGACTCGGCTTCGCGCCGGTGATGCTGGAACACGCCCACGGCAGCACGGCGATTGATGGCGCGTTCTACTACAACGACGACCTGTGGCCCGCCGAATACCAGGACACGTTCATGATCGGCAACGTGATGACCAGCCGGCTCAACCGCGACAAGATCACCTTCATCGGCTCCACGCCCAAGGCGACCGAACAGCCCGACTTCCTGACCACGACCGACCCGTGGTTCCGCCCCGTGGACAACATTCTCGGGCCCGACGGCGCTCTCTACCTCGCCGACTTCTACAACCGCATCATCGGCCACTACGAAGTGCCGCTGGTGCATCCCGGCCGCGACCGCGAGCGGGGTCGTCTCTGGCGCGTGGTTTACACCAACACCGTAGCCGCCGACGTAAGGAGGCGGACGGATGACTCCACACCTGCGGACGTCCGCCTCGTCACCTCGGCGGCTACCTATCTCCGTCCCGCCGCGCTGCCGAACGACCTCGACGGGCTGATCGCGGAACTGGGTTCGCCCAACCTGACACGGCGGCTGCTGGCGATGGCGGAGATTGAGGATCGGTTTGGGAAACAGGCCGTTGCCGAAATCAGGCGGCGCTACCGGAAACCCGCGAACCCTACCCAGGAGGTCCACCTGCTCTGGCTCCTGCAGCGGATGGGCAATCTTGCCGGCATCGACCTGTCTGCCGCGGCCGAGTCCGCCAATCCGCAGTTGCGCGTGCATGCCCAGCGGATCGCGGCCGACGTGCTGTATCGCGCCAGCCTTCGCCTGCCCGCTCCAGAGGACCTGACCCAAGCCGGGCAGATGGTTGCGGTCGCCGCCCTGTCGGCTTCGGATGCCCTCGCGGTCCGTTGCGCGGCCGAAGCGCTGGGCAACTTGCCCAACGGGAATTCGGTCCGCCCGCTGCTCGACACCCTCGCCAAAGCCGACCCCGCCGACACCCACCTCGTTTACGTGCTCCGCAAGTCGCTGCGCGATCACCTGAAGGTTCCCGCGATCTTCGAACAGGTGCTGGCGAAGAAGGACTGGTCCGAGGCCGACCAGCGCGCCTTCGCCGACGTGGCCCTCGCCGTGGCGACACCGCCGGCCGCCAGCTTCCTGCTCGGCCGCTTGGGCAGCCTGTCCGACGCGACGTCACCGACGCTCGGTAATGCCCTGAAGCACGCCGCCCGCTACGCGCCGGAGTCCGACCTGCCGAAGCTCGCGGAGTTCGTGCGGATGAAGTTCGCGGCGCAGACTGACTTCCAGCTCGCGCTGTTCCGATCGGTGGACCAGGGACTGCAGCAACGCGGTCTGGCCCTGCCGGCTACGCTCAAGTCGTGGGGCGCCGAGCTCGTCGGCCAGTTGCTCGCGGGCGGCGCGGCCTCCACGTGGAACAACACGCCGCTGGAGGCCGCCACCGAAAGCCCGTGGGATTTCCAGGAACGGAAGCGCAGCGACGGCAAAGCGGTCCGTGTGCTTTCCAGCCTGATGCGCGGCGAGCAGAAGACCGGCGTGCTGCGGTCGCCCGAGTTCGCCGCCGGCGGCAAGGTGAGCTTCTGGCTGTGCGGCCACGACGGTTATCCGGACAAGCCGGCCAAGAAGGTCAACGCCGCCAGGTTGCGCGATGCCGCAACGGGAGCGGTGCTGTTCGAGGCATGGCCACCGCGCAATGACACCGCGACGCAAGTCGTCTGGGACACCGCGCCGCACGCCGGCAAACGGGTGGTGCTCGAGGTGACCGACGCCGACACCGGCGACGCCTACGCCTGGCTCGCGCTCGGCGATCTGGAAGGCGCGCCCGCATTGCCCAGCGCGTCACCGCGCGCGCTCGCCGACCGCACGGCCGGCGCCGCGGAACTGGCCGCCCGGCTGGACCTAAAGGAAGCGGCTCCGAAGCTTCGCGAACTTGCCCTTCAGCCCGGCGATTCCGATCTGCGCGCCGCCGCGGCGAAGGGCTTTGCCGGCCTGAATCCAGCCGCCGCCAGCGCCGCCCTGGCACCGCTGCTCGCCGACGGCACGCAACCGTTGAATCTGCGCGAACGCCTGGGCGTGCTCCTCGCCGAGGTGAACACCGCCGACAGCCGCGCCGCCGTGGTGGCTGCGCTCAAGGACGTGCCGTATCGCATCCAGCAGGCATGGGCGGTGGCGCTGACCGCGAACCGCGACGGCGCGGAGGCCTTCCTCCAGGCCGTCGAGAAGGGCTTGGCGTCGCCGCGCATCCTTCAGCTCACGGGCGCCCGGAACCGTTTTCAGCGGGCCAATCCGGAAAACTGGCAGGCACGCCTGGACCGGCTTACCAAGGAACTCGCCCCGCCCGATGAAGCCCGCGAAAAACTGCTGGCGGCCCGGCGCACGGCGTTCACTCCGGACAAGGGCAACGCCACGGAAGGCCAGCGCGTCTTCCAGCAGAATTGCCAAGCCTGCCACCAGATTGGCGGCGTGGGCGGACTCGTGGGCCCGCAGCTCACGGGCATCGGCAATCGTGGCGTGGAGCGACTGTGCGAGGACATCCTCGACCCGAACCGCAACGTGGACCACGCCTTTGCCGCGACCACGCTGACGCTGAAGGACGGAGAGGTGGCGACCGGGCTGTTCCGGCGCGCGGACGGCGAACTGCTGGTGCTCGCCAACGCCGCCGGACAGGAGTTCACCGTGCCCAAGAAGGACGTGCAGGAGCGCGCCGAGAGCACCCTGTCGCTGATGCCAGACAACTTCGGCGAGAGCATCCCGGAAGCGGACTTCAACCACCTGCTGGCGTTCCTGCTGGGGAAGCGGTGATCAGTCCCTGAACCAATCGGCCAACGCGGACCAAAACCGATGCCGACTGCGGCCGGCCACAACGGCCGCAGTAACTCCGCCGGTGACGGCACAGAGCGTGAGGCCGGCCCAGTTGCCGATTTCCAGCAGGAACAGCGCGATGGCGAGGCCGAGCACGCCGCCCACCGCGAATCCGAGCACCCGGTGCATGGTGGTCTCCTCCGGGCAGTCTTGGCCGTGAGTTTCCGGGATGGTGAACGGATCCGGCGGTGCCTCGTTGAGCAGCTTCGGACCCTCTGACCGCGCTTCGCAGCCGGGACACCATCGTTGCACAGTCCAGCCGGACAGCAGTCCGAAGGCAAACCCGGCCACATGGGCACCGAAGGCGGTGGAGTTCCCGTCGCCCGAACCCGGGTGACACAGGCCGTAAACGTCCTCCGCGAACCACGCCAGCGTCAGCACCCACAACGGAGCAGAGAACTTTCGGCTGCCGCCGCGGAACAGGAGCAGTTCGAAGAGGTAGAACAGGCGCACTTCGACCGCGACCCGGGGCAGCAGCATGGTGGCCAGACCGAGGCACGCGGAAATCGCCCCCGAAGCACCGACCATGGGCCCGCCCGCCAAGTTGGGCTGGAGAAACCCTGCTGCCACCGCTGCCACCGCCCCACCGGTGAAGTAGAACACCGCAAACCGGATGCGCCCGAGGAGGTCTTCAACAATGGCGCAGAACAGGTAGAGGTAGAGCGCGTTGCCCAGCAGGTGCCACCAGCCCGCATGAAGAAACAGGCTGGTCCACAGGTTGATCACGTTGAAGGAGCCCGGGACGAATCCCCATTCCCGGATTATCCGGGCTTCACCGAGCCCCCGGGCCAGCGCAAAGCCGATCCCGCAGAGGACCAGCAGGAGGGTGGTGACCCACGGAAAGCGCTGAAGCGGTTTCCCCACCGCGAAGGGAATCAGGAGAGTCACACGGAGGCGGGGTTGGATGACTTGCCGCCACCGTCGGCGCTCACATCCCCAGCCGCATGAGTTCCTTTTCCAGCGCCATCTGGAAATCCTGCATGTCAGTCTGGGACGGACGGTAGCCCTTGGTGTCGGGGCCGAAGCCGGGCCGGCCGTATTGGTCGAGATACCACATGCCGCCCTGGCCGTCGCTGAAGGTCACGCGGCCGCTGACGAGGGTGCCGGGGCGGGTCACGGCGTCCACGGTCAGCGACACGCCGCCGGGGGCGGGTTCGGTCGGGGCCGGTGCCGGCGTCGCCGCCGCCTCGGCCTTGGGTTCTTCCTTCTTGGGCGGCTCGGGGTCCTTCGGCAGAACCTTGAGGTCGTCCACCAGGAAACGCGTCTCCATGTAGGTCAGCTTGAGTCCGAAGTCGGCTTCCACGCGCTTCTGGAAGTCGGAAAGTTTCATGCCTTCGGCGATCCATTGCCGGGCGATCACCTGTTGTTCCGCGGTCAGTTGCATGGGCGGAACTTAGGAAGTGCCAGCGGGCGCGGCAAGCCGCCGGCATCGGGAGGTCGCGGAAGGCAGGCGGGCCGCCGGGGTCCGGCACGGTCAGGAGCGAAGCCGTTGCCCCGGTGAATGAGGGCGGCCGGATTCAAGCGACACAGTCCGTCCGCGCGTTCGTTTCGCGCCCGTTACGCATTCGCCGATGGGATGACCCGCCGGCCTTCGGGCGCGCAAAAGGCGGCTGCGGAAATTTGGGGCTTGCCTGTCGGCGGGCTTTGCGAGCGGGGAGGAGCGGCCAAGAAACAATTCATTGTTGACCGTCCCCGCCACCCTTACGGATACAATCCGGCCTCCTTTGCCGCCTTGGCGGCGCGGACAGACAGACATGCCTAGAGGAATCCGGTCCACACGCACGACCACCAAGCCGGTGGTCGCCGCCACGAAATACGATGCGCACCACAAGGTGCTCAACTCGACCTACGGGGACTTCGCCGACCTGCGGCGCCAGCTCGCCGACTCGAAGGACAAGGTCGCCGAGCGCGAGACGGTGCTGAAGAACCTGGCGGCGTGCGCCGACCCGCAGCGGGCCTACCTGCTGTTCGACGATTACCTGGAGAAGCTGTCGCTGCGCCGGGGCGATTTCGGCGCCACGGACTGGTGGTCCCGCATCCAGAATTCGACGGGCAAGACCCGCCTGGAGGAGGTGGCGATGCTGTTCCTCCGCGCCAACCGTTCGCTGCCGACCGAGCTGCTGCCGCACGCCAACTTCGACCGGTTTCAAGAAGTGGAGCAGTCCGAGAAGGAGACGGAGTTCGTGCAGGAGCTGGAGAACTGGCTGCTGCCGGCAACGCATGCCCATCTCGATGCCCCGAAGGCCGGTCTGCGCGTGATCTGCGAGCCGCAGCGTGTGACCGACGAGAAGAACCAATGGCGGCTGGCGGTGAAGTTCATGCTGTTCCGTTCGCGCTCCGGCGAGAAGGAACGCTTCCTGTCGGACCTCTGCGAACTGCGGACCCGGGCCGCCCACGAAGCCGAACTGTTCCCGGCCGAAGACTGGGCGGTGATCGACTGGCTGCACGGCAACTGGTCCGAGAAGGTCAAGGAAGGCGAGGTGCTGCTGCTCGAGGGCGCCGACCTGCTGACGTGGCTCGCGATGTGGGCGCACGGTTCGCGGCTCGAGCTGCAGGGTCAGGCCATCAACCTGCAGTTCCACGGCCAGCTCGTGGAGCTGAAGCCGCATCTCGACACCATCGAGGAGGAACTGAGCTTCACCCACCTGCTCACGCTGCCCGACGGCCAGACCAGGCCGCTCAAGGACTGCCGGTTCTTCGTCGGCCAGCCGGTGCTGGTGCTGGTGGAAGGCGAGTTCTACATCCTGCGGAACGCCCCGCCGGCATCGCTGCTCGGTCCGTGGGCCGAACGGCCCGTCCTGCCGGTCAAGAAACTGTCGCACCGCCTGCTGACCGAGCTGCGCCGGTCGCAGTCCTCGAAGCCCAAGGGCGAAAAGGCCGCCGCCGCCGCCCCGAAGGCCCTCACGGAAGCCGACTGGAGCCAGCTCTGCATCACGCATCCGGCCAAGCCCCAATTCGTGTTCGAGCTGGCGGACGAGGTGGTGCGCCTGCGCCTCCTGGCCACGAGCGAGAAGGACGGCACGGAATGGCAGTGGAGCGGTCACGAATGGGCCCGGACCAAGCCGGTGAAGAAATCCCCCGACCGGCCCGAAGTGCTCGATGATCCGCGGATCACCGCGTCGATCCAGTGGCTCCAGCAGCTCGACTGGTTTACGCCGGACCCCGGACTCTGGGTGGGCGATGCCAACGAGAGTTTCCTGAGTGCCCTGGCCGCCGCCTGGGCCGACCGGCCGCGCGAGGCGGACTTCCTCGGCAACCCGCCGTTCCAGCGCCTGTTCCTCAACCGCCGCCTCGTGAAGCCGAAGCTGGTCCTGAAGGGTTCCGGCATCGACTGGCTGAGCGTCAGCGCCGAGTGGGAGGCCGAGGGCATGAAGCTGTCCCACGCCGACCTGCAGCGGCTCGCGGCCTCGACCACTCGCTTCGTCAAGCTGCCCGACGGCGGCTGGGTGGAGATCGACGTGGAGGCCAACCGCAAGGCCCACGAAACCGCGGCCACGCTCGGCCTCGAGGGACTGGACCCGGACGCGCAGAAGGCGTCGCTCCTCCACGCGACCCAGCTCGACGAAAACACGCTGGCCGACATGGGCTCCGCCAAGGCCGTGGCGGCGCTGAAGGAAAAGCTGAGCGGCTTCAAGGGCGTGCCCGACACGAAGCTGCCGGACCTCGTGAAGGCCGAACTGCGGCCCTACCAGAAGGACGGCTTCGACTTCCTCTGCAACCTCTCCCGGCTGCACCTCGGCGGCATCCTGGCCGACGACATGGGCCTCGGCAAAACGCTCCAGACGTTGTCCTGGCTCTCGTGGCTGCATGAGCAGCACAAGAAGGACCGCAAGCCGTCGCTGGTGCTCTGCCCCGCCTCCGTGCTGCACAACTGGCGGCGCGAGGCGGAGAAGTTCACCCCGCACTTCAAGGTGCTCGTGCTCCAGTCCGGCCAGGCCCGGCACAACCTGCGGAAGCAGATCCCTGAGCACGACATCGTGGTGACCAACTACGCCATCCTGCGGCGCGACCTCGAGGAACTGTCCAAGTTCGACTTCCGCGCCCTGGTGCTCGACGAGGCGCAGTTCATCAAGAATCCCAACGCGCAGGTGACCCTCGCTGTGAAGGAGATCGAATCCGACCAACGGCTCGCCCTCACCGGCACGCCGCTGGAAAACCGCCTGCTCGACCTGTGGTCGATCGTGGACTTCATCCACCCGACCTACCTCGGCAGCCAGACGACCTTCCACGAGACCTACGAGCCGAAGGGCGATGGTCCTGAGTGGGAGGCGAGCACCGCCCGCCGGCGCCTGAGCGCCAAGCTCCGACCCCTGATGCTCCGCCGTCTCAAAAAGCAGGTGGCGAAGGATCTGCCGGACCGCATCGAGGAACGCCGCGACTGCGAACTCGACGAGGACCAGCGCAAGCTCTACCTGGCCGAACTGCGCCGCAGCCGCGAGCAGGTCATGAAGGCGCTTCAGGAGAAGGGCGTCGCCAAGTCGAAGATGCACGTCCTCGCGGCGCTCACCCGCCTGCGCCAGATCTGCTGCCATCCCAAGCTCGTCGGCAACGACAGCGCCAGCGGCAAGACGGACACGCTGTTCGAGTTGCTCGAACCGATCCTGCAGTCGGGCAACAAGGTGCTGCTGTTCTCGCAGTTCGTGGAGATGCTCAAGCTCATCGAGAACGCCTGCAAGGAACGCGGCATCAAGACGCACATCCTCACCGGCGAGACCAAGGGCCGGCAGGATGTCGTCAACGCCTTCCAGGCCGATCCCGACCAGTGCGTCTTCCTCCTGTCGTTGCGCGCCGCCGGCACCGGCCTGAACCTGACCAACGCCAGCTATGTGATCCTCTACGACCCGTGGTGGAACCCGGCCGTGGAGGCGCAGGCCATTGACCGTTCCCACCGCATTGGCCAGACCCGCACGGTCAACGCCTACCGGCTCATCGCCCCGGGCACCGTCGAGGAAAAGATCTGGGACCTGCAGCAGAAGAAGTCCCAGCAGATCGCCGACGTGCTCGGCGAGGAGGGCTTCGCCAGCAATCTGTCGAAGGACGATCTCGAATACCTGTTCAGCGAGGACTGAGCTGGTTCTGTCACGTTCCCGGAACGGCGGCTTTCGAGCCGCCGTTTTTGTTTTTCTGGGGCCAGCAGCCGCGCTTGCGTTGTGCTTCAGCCGCGCTGCTTACCCGAAACAAGCGGCTTGCAGCGCCGGGGTCCGCCCGTAACGTCGCGCGTCTGACCGCGGCTTCCTGCGGTCGTTTCCACCTGATGAGCAATTCCGTTTCCGTCCCGTTCACCGACACGTTTGTCCGCCGTCACATCGGCCCCCGTCCGGCCGAGATCGCCGAAATGGCCCAACTCTGCGGCTACAGGTCGCTGGAACAGTTGGTCGCTGCGGCGGTGCCACCGGTCATCCGCGCCAGCCGGCCCATGGATTTGCCCGCGCCGCTCAGCGAGACGGAAGCGCTGGCCCGGCTGAAGTCCATCGCGGCCAAGAACGTGGTCGCACGGTCGTTCATCGGGCTTGGCTACTACGACACGATCACGCCGCCGGTGATCCAGCGGAACATCCTGGAGAACCCGGGCTGGTATACGCAATACACGCCCTACCAGGCGGAGATTTCGCAGGGCCGGCTGGAAGGCCTGCTCAACTTCCAGACGATGGTCTGCGACCTGACCCAACTGGACATCGCCAACGCCTCGATGCTCGACGAGGCCACGGCGTGCGCCGAGGCGATGATGCTGTGCCACCGCGTCAAGGAAGCCGACACCCATGCCGGCGGCGCAAAGCGGGACGTGTTCTTCGTCGCGAACAACTGCCACCCGCAGAACATCGACCTCGTGCAGACCCGGGCCAAGGCGCTGGGCCTGGAAGTCGTGGTGGGCGACTGGAAGTCGTTCCAATTCTCCGGCGACTTCTGCGGCGCGCTGATCCAATACCCGGCAACGGACGGTTCGGTTCACGATTACGCGGCGTTCGTGCAGGCCGCCCACGCGGCCGGCGCGCTGGTGGTCGTCGCGACCGACCTCCTGGCGCTGACGTTGCTGAAGGCACCCGGCGAATTCGGTGCCGACGTGGCCGTCGGCAGCGCCCAGCGGTTCGGTGTGCCGCTCGGTTACGGTGGTCCTCATGCGGCCTTCTTCGCCACGCGCGACGCCTTCAAGCGCCAGATGCCGGGCCGCCTCGTGGGTGTCTCCAAGGATTCCCGCGGCAAGCCGGCGCTGCGCCTCTCGCTGGGCACCCGCGAGCAGCACATCCGCCGCGACAAGGCCACTTCCAACATCTGCACCGCGCAGGCACTGCTCGCCAACATGGCGATGGCCTACGCGTGTTACCACGGTCCGGCCGGGCTGAAGGCCATCGCCGGTCGGGTCGCCAGCCTGACCGCGTTGCTGGCCGAACGGCTGAAGGAGATCGGCGTGCCGGTGGAAAACGCGACGTCGTTCGACACGCTCACCGTCCAGGTGGGCGAACACGACGTGGCGGACGTCGCCAAGATCGCGGCCGCGCACCACGTCAACCTGCGCTACGACCGCAAGGGCTTCGTCGGCGTGTCGCTCGATGAGGCCACCACGGTGGAGGAAGTCGAACTGCTCGTCCGCATCTTCAATAACGACCGTCCTTCGGCGCCGAAGCTGACCCGCGTGCCCGGTCCGTTGACCCGCATTCCCGCCGGCCTCCAACGCAGCAGCGATTACCTCACCCATCCGGTCTTCAACCGCCATCACAGCGAGACAGAGCTGCTGCGCTACCTGCGCAAGCTCGAGTCCAAGGATCTCTCGCTGTGTCACAGCATGATTCCGCTGGGCTCCTGCACGATGAAGCTGAACTCCACCGCGGAAATGTTCCCGGTGAGCTGGCCGGAGTTCGGCCGGCTGCATCCGTTCGCGCCGCTCAACCAGACCCGCGGCTACCAGCAGATGTTCGAGGAACTGGAACAGTGGCTTTGCGAATGCACCGGCTTTGCCGGGGTCTCGCTCCAGCCCAATGCCGGTTCCCAGGGCGAATACGCCGGTCTGCTGATCATTCGCGCCTGGCACGAATCCCGGAACGAAAGTCACCGGAACATCTGCCTTATCCCCACCTCCGCGCATGGCACGAACCCCGCCTCGGCGGTCATGGCCGGCCTCACGGTCGTGCCGGTGGCCTGCGATGCCGACGGCAACATTGATGTCGCCGATCTCCACGCGAAGATTGCCGCCCATCGCGCCAACCTCGCGTGCCTCATGGTCACCTATCCGAGCACGCACGGCGTGTTCGAGACCTCAATCCGGGACATCTGCGAGGCGGTCCACGAGGCCGGCGGCCAGGTTTACATGGACGGGGCGAACATGAACGCCCAGGTCGGCCTGACGTCACCCGGCGAAATTGGCGCGGATGTCTGCCACCTGAACCTCCACAAGACCTTCTGCATTCCGCACGGCGGCGGCGGACCCGGCGTGGGCCCCGTCTGCGTGGCGGAACACCTGGTGGACTTCCTGCCGGGTCATGCCGTCGTGAACCTCGGCGGCGAGAACCCGATCGGCGCCGTCAGCGCCGCCCCGTGGGGCAGCGCCAGCATCTGCGTCATCTCCTGGATGTATTGCCAGATGATGGGTGCCGCCGGCCTGACCGAGGCCACGAAGGTCGCCATCCTCAACGCGAACTACATCTCCAAACGGCTGGAGAACCACTTCCCGACACTCTACCGCGCCAATGGTCTGGTCGCCCACGAGTGCATCCTCGACCTGCGGCAGTTCAAGTCCGTCACGGCCGAGGACGTGGCCAAGCGGCTCATGGATTACGGCTTCCACGCACCGACGCTGAGCTGGCCGGTGGCCGGCACACTGATGGTCGAGCCGACCGAATCCGAGCCCAAGCACGAGCTCGACCGGTTCTGCGACGCGATGATCGCCATCCACGGTGAGATCGCGGCGATCGAATCCGGCGCGGCCGACGCCAAGAACAACCTGCTCAAGCAGGCGCCGCACACCGCGGACTTGGTGAGCGCCGACCAATGGGATCGTCCCTACAGCCGCCAGCAGGCGGCCTACCCGGTGGCAAGCCTGCGGGACTTCAAGTTCTGGCCGGCCGTGGGCCGCGTGGACAACGTTTACGGCGACCGCAACCTCGTGTGCTCCTGCGTGGGCATGGAGGCGTATTCCGCCTGACCGGGACCATTCTTCAGAAGCGGCGGCCTACAGGATGTTGGCCGCCGTTTCCGCCAGTTCGCTGCGCTCGCCGTGCGAGAGCTCGATGTGCGCGGCGATCGCCTGGTCGCGGAAACGGTTCACCACGTAGGTGAAGCCGTTGCTCGCGGCGTCCACGTAGGGATTGTCGATCTGGTAGGGGTCGCCCGTGAGGATGATCTTCGTGCCGTGGCCCACCCGCGTGAGGATCGTCTTGGCCTCCAGCGGCGTCAGGTTCTGCGCCTCGTCCACGATCATGAACTGGTTGGCGATGCTGCGTCCGCGGATGTAGCTGAGCGCCTCCACGACGATGGTGCCATTGCGGAGCAGGTCGGAGCTGCGCCGGGATTCGTGACCCATGTTCAGGTCGCCCAGCATCTCCAGCGCGTCATGGATCGGCTGCATCCACGGCCCGAGTTTTTCCTCCAGCGAACCGGGAAGAAAGCCCAGTTCCTTGCCCATCGAGATGGTCGGACGTGCCACGATCAGGCGCCGGAACTCGCGGTCACTGACAGTGCGTTTCAGGCCCGCCGCCAGCGCGATGAGCGTCTTGCCAGTGCCGGCTTTGCCCATGAGGGACACGAACTTGATCTTCTCGTCGAGCAATGCGTCGAGGGCGAAGTGCTGCTCGCGGTTCCGCGGCTTGATGCCCCACACGTTGCCGCACTCGTGGAGCAGCACCAACCGGGTGCCGGTGGCATCCACGCGGCCCAGCAGGGTGCGTTTGGGTTCCACATCGGAGACCAAGGTGCAGTATTCGTTGGGGTAGCGACGCGGTCCGGGCGGGAGTGGCAGCTCTCCGTTGGTGCGAAATTCGCTGAGCTTCGCCGCCGGCAGCGTCAGCTCAAACATGCCCGTGTAGAGATCCTTCAGGTTGACCCGGTCGGTCTCGTAGTCCTCCGCGGGCAGGCCCCAGGCGTCGGACTTCAGCCGCAGGTTGATGTCCTTGGTGACCAGGATGGTCGGCGTCTTGGGTTCGCTGCGGCGGACATCCAGTGCCAGGGAAAGGATCCGGTTGTCCACCGACCCGTTGACCGGTGCCGCGGCTTCCGCGCCCTGGCCGGGCTTGGCAAGCTGATGGGCGAAGATGATGCGGAGCATGCCGCCGTTTTCGAGCGGGACGCCTTCGCTGAGGGATCCTTTGGCACGGAGCTTGTCGAGCAGGCGGCTGACGGCGCGGGCGTTCTGGCCGCGTTCGGTGGTCTCGCGCTTGAACTTGTCGATCTCCTCGATGACCTCGATCGGCAGGAGAACACGGTTGTCCTGGAAGTTCAGCAGGGCGTCCGGGTCGTGCAGCAGGACATTGGTGTCGAGCACGTAGTTCTTCACCCGGGTCGCCGCGCCGTTCGTGGCGCCTCGCGACGGCTTGGGGGTGACCTTGGACTTGGGTTCAGCCGTCATCTGTGAAGGAGCGGCGCCGGCAACTTCCAGCACGTTATCAAGCACGGGACGACGATGCGGCGCGGCCGGCGATTCTCAAGTTGAATTCCGGTTACGGCCACAATTTGTGGTGGTCGTGACCGCTGCACCCGCCAATGGGTAGGGTCACCGGCGACCGAGGCGGGCCTTGGTCTCCGCCTGCAACAGGTCCACCTCGTCCTTCACGTCGGCCCGGACCGTCGAGTCCATCCGGTCGATGAAGAGGATGCCGTTGAGGTGATCCACCTCGTGCTGCACCGCCCGGGCCAGCAGTCCGCCGGCCTTGAAGGAAAACGATTCCCCGCGCTCGTTCTGGGCGGTCACTTCGACCTCGGCGGGCCGTTCGATGTCGCCGTAGATCTCCGGAAAACTCAGGCAGCCTTCCGGCCCGGCGACGCGAGGCCCGGTGGGCGCGATTTGGGGATTGATCAGGACCAAGGGCATGAAGGCGTCCACCTCCGCCGGCTGCCCGTCAATCCAGAGCAGCGAAGGGCGGTCCCGCATGCCGCGCACATCAATCACCGTGAGCTGCAGCGCCCGGCCCACCTGCTGGGCCGCGAGACCAACACCACGGGCCGCCTTCATCGTGTCGAACATGTCGGCGATGAACTGCGTGATCTCCGGGGTGATGGCTTCGATCTTCGCACCCCGCTTGCGGAGCACGGGATCACCGTATTTGACGACGTCGAGGACCATGGGAAAACGGATGGTTCAGCCTTGGGGCCAGTTCGTCATCAGCGCCGTCAGGTCGCTCACCGTCGGGCTTTCCGCGGTGCGGACATAGTGTCCGCTGGTGCTCACGCCGCAGAGCACGCTGGCGGCGTTGTCGAGCCCGAGCAGCTTGCCGAGGCAGAAACCGCTGTTGAAATGGTCGCCGGCCCCCGTTGTGATCTTGGGCTTCTTGCAGACCGGCCCGATCACGACGTCCGCCTTGCCGTCGGAGACCGCGAGCGCGTAGGCGACCGGATGCACGACCAGCGTTTCCACCGCGGTGCGCTTCTGGATCTCCACGCTCAGGGCCGCCAGGCCTTCCCATTCCTGCGGTGCCGAATTCAGGCCGAGCACCTTGGCGATCTCGTAAGCTTCCTTCTCGTTGAGTCCGAGAACCACGTCGAACTTGGACTGGAACTTCCCGATGAGGTCCAGCGCCCGGGCGATGTCCGCCGGGGTGCGCTTCTCGGGATCGGCGAGGTCGAAGAACATCCGACGCCGGGCGCCGGCCACGTCCGGCAGCAGCTCGCTCTGGATGCTCGCCCAGATGTCGGACATGTAGGGCAGCATCGTCCAGTTCACGAACGCCACGAGGTTCGAGGTGTTGAACTTGGTCGCGAACTTCTCCCGGCCGTAGCGGGCCGTGATGTTTTCCCACGACACCTGCTTGAGCGTGTAGTGTTTGCCGACCATCAGCTTGCCGTCCTCGAACTCGAGGGCGTCGGTCAGTCCGGGCTCGCAAATCGTTGTCACGTCCGCGCGGGCGGCGAACGGCTCGAACACCGGGTGCATGGCCGGCCAGCCCAGCGAGCCGACGTAGGTGACGCCGATGCCGAAGCGGGCGAGCGCATTGGCCATGATGGGGCCGTTGCCGCCGAGCTTGGTCATCACGTTGACCAGTTCGACGTTGGTGCTCTTGCCGGCGGCGGCGGCGAGGCGCTGAGCGTAGGCGGCGATGGTCGGCACGCGGTCGTAGCGGTTGGCGTCATAGCGCTTGTCCACGACGTGGAGGATCTCGTCCACGAAGCCATCAAGGCCGACGAAGGCGGTAAGCGCGGGAACTTGGCTGGCAGCGCTGGCCAACTGGCCGGCGACGGAATTACGGAACTCTTGGGAGGTGATCATGCGGTGATTCAGAAAATGGAAAGGCGGGAGATGCCAACGTGGGCCGCGGTCAGTCGAGATTTATGCCAAGTATCTCCAGCACCCGGTTCAGTTCGTCATCCGAGAAGAACTTCACCTCTAGGCTGCCTTTGCCGGCCTTGTAGCGCAGCGCGACTTTGGTCCCGAGCCGCTCAATGAGCTTCTGTTCGAGGTCGGCCACATGCGGATCGCGTGGAGCGTTCCCCGCTTCCGCCTTCCCACTTCCGGCTTCCGACTTGGGTGAGGACAGTTTGGCAACGAGATCTTCGGTCTGCCGCACCGTCAGGCCGCCGGTGAGGACGCGGGCGGCGGTGCTCTGCTGGAGCGCAGGATCGGCCAGCCCCAGGATCACCTTGGCGTGGCCGACACTCAGCTTGCCCTCGCGCACCGCGGACTGCACCACGGCCGGCAGCTTGAGCAGACGCAGCGCGTTCGCGACGGCGGCGCGCGACTTGCCAACTTTCTTGGCGATGTCCTCCTGCGTGAGCCGGAACTGTTCGCCCAACTGGCTGTAACCCAGCGCCTCCTCGATGGCGTTGAGGTTCTCACGCTGGAGGTTCTCGATGAGGGCGAGTTCGAGCACTTCGCGGTCGGTGGCGACTCGCTCGACCACCGGCACCTCGGTGAGCCCGGCGAGCTGCGAGGCACGCCAGCGGCGTTCGCCGGCGATGAGTTCGTAGGCGCCGTTGACCACCCGCACGATCAGGGGCTGGACGATGCCCTGTTCCCGGATCGAATCAGCCAGCTCCTGCAGGGCTTCCGGGGTGAAGTCCTTGCGCGGCTGCAACGGGCTGGGCGTGATCTGTGTCAGCGGCACCCGCCGGACCAGCGCACCGGCCGGAGGGGACGCCGCCGCCGGGGCGGACGGGACGGGGGCAGGAGCCGTCCGGGCGCCGCCGCCCGAAAGCAGCGCGCCGAGACCCCGTCCGAGTGCCGGTTTGGACATGGCGGCGAGATTAGGAAGGACGCCCGCGAAGGCAAAAGGGTTTTGGCCAGCGGGCGCGAAACAATGGGCCCAAACCCGGGCGACAAAAAACCCGCGCTGCGGTGAAGCGAACGCGGGCTTTTCTTTGGGTTTGGTGGAGCCGAGGGGATTCGAACCCCTGACCCCCACAATGCCATTGTGGTGCTCTACCAACTGAGCTACGACCCCGAACCCAAAAGCGGGGCGGACAATTCGCAACCGGCGCGCAGGTGTCAAAACCTTTTCTCGCCAAATTCCGGCGCAGACGGCAGGGCCGCCAGCAGGTGCGCGTCAGCCGGCGGAAAATCATGCGTCTGAAGGTCCGCCGCCGTCACCCATTTCACCGCGGCACATCCCAGCGGCGCGGGTTCGCCCTCCGTCAGGCGGCAGATGAAAAACCGCAGGTGAACCCGCTTGCCCGGATACTCGTGGGTGACTTCGTCGAACAGCCGGCCAACCTCGACTGCAACCCCCAGTTCCTCCTGCAGTTCGCGCACCAGACAAGCCTCCCAGGTCTCGCCCGCCTCCCGCTTGCCTCCCGGAAACTCCCACAGTCCGGCGAGGTGTGTCCCGACCGGCCGCTGCGTGATCAGCAGCCGGCCATCGCGGAAAAGGAGCCCGGCGGAAACCTCAATGGCAGGCATGCTCATCTGGCTTAGCGGCCGACGGACTTGTAGATGAATCCGTGCTGCTCCATCTCGGCGGGGTCGAGCAGGTTTCGCCCGTCGAACACGATCGGGGTGGCCATGGACTTGCGCACGCGCGGCAGGTCCAGCTTGGTGAACTGCGGCCACTCGGTCGCGATCACCAGCGCGTCGCATCCTTCCGCGGCGGCGTGCATGTCGGCGGCGTAGAAGATGGATTCCGACTCGGGGAGAATGGCCCGGGCCTTGCCCATCGCCTCAGGATCGAACACGCGCAATTTCGCCCCCTCCTTCAGCAACCGCTGGCAGAGGTCGATCGCCGGCGACTGGCGGACGTCGTCCGTGTTCTGCTTGAAGGCGAGGCCCAGCACGCCGATGCGCTTGTCCCGCAGCACCCAGAGCGTGTCGGTGATCTTCTTCACGAACCGAGTCATCTGCTCGGAGTTGATGCGCTGGACCTCCTTCAGGAGCCGGAAGTCGTAGCCGAGCTGCTCGCTGATATGGATGAAGGCCGAAAGGTCCTTCGGGAAGCAGGAGCCGCCGAAACCCAGGCCGGCGTTCAGGAACCGGGTGCCGATGCGCGCGTCGAGCCCCATGCCGCGGGTGACTTCCTGCACGTTGGCGCCGCTGGCCTCGCAGATGGCGGACAACGCGTTGGCGTAACTGATCTTGAGCGCGAGGAAGGAGTTCGCCGCGTGCT
>CAIWAH010000316.1 GCA_903910585.1 uncultured Verrucomicrobiota bacterium | reverse complement strand
GGTCTGGAAGCGGAACCCGTAGCCGAGGCCGTAATCCCACGGCAACGCCCAGTCGGCCAAGACCTCGGCGTGACGGACGGGTTCGTTTTCCGACATACCGACCCGGGTGCCGAACTGGGCCAGCGGCAGGAGCGGGCGGCGAGGTTCCGTCTCGGCCTTTAACACCACCAGGCAGCTTGGGATCAGGCAGGTGGCGGCCAACAGCATCCGGCGGCCCGGCAGAAATGGAGTCATACAATCGCGCAGGGGGTGTGGCAGGCGATGGCGCATTGTCAAAGCGGCGAAGTCAGATTTCAGGCGGCCTGAATTGGAGCTCACCTTCAGCGCCGGCGCACCTGTCGCCAAAGGCCAAAGCCCGCCAGCGCCGCCCCGGCCGCCATGGCCAATCCGGCCGGCTCTGGCACCGGGGCAATTCCCTGGATCCAGCCGGCGTAGCTCGAAACCCGCGTGGAATAGAAGCTCGCCTGAATGTCACCCGGCAGGTCGTTCAGGAGCGCAAACCCGGAACCGGTGTTGTAGTAGAGGCCGCCCGCATCAAACACAGCCGCAAAGATGCTGGGACCACCCTCCGCGGTGCGGAATTCGGCCTCCACGGCCCAGTTGATTCCGGCGAGCTTCCACACGCCCCCGTCCTGGATGAAGACGCCGCCACCGGAATCGCCGGTGGCCAGGGTGGCCTCGTTGGGACCGCCGGCATAGCTGAACGTCGCCCGCAGATATTCGGCCCCGCTGACCGTGGGCGTGTCCGTCACCACGTTTTCGCCCCACCGCTTGGTGCCGCCGCCGGTGTTGCCCCATTCCCAGCCACGCAAATCGGACGGCGACGCGCCCGCCACGTTGACCTCGGCCCCGCGAACCGCACTGCGCCCGAAAACGACCAGCTGCTTTCCGTCCTCATCGGTGCCGGTGTAAAGCGGCGCGAAGTCCGGAAACGTGCCCGCGATCCGCCACAGCGTGAGATCGGCGGTCGGATGGTCGAACTTGGCGGTCGTAACGTAGGGGTTGCCCTGAAACGTGAAGCTGTTTCCGACAGTCCCGCCGCCGTGTTTGGCGGTCAGGAAATAGCCCGGAGCCACCGGGGTGCCGAGCAGTCCGCCCCAATTCCCCTGATATTGCCAGCCGCTGCCGGCCAGGTCGCCGGTCGGGGCGGTCGCATTGAACGCCGGATCGACCGAGTTGATGAAAACCAGCGCATGCGCCGGCACCGTCGCGGCGGCAACCAAAGTCAGCAGTAACCCAAGACGGTGGCGCGCGGTCATCTGGAAAACCGGAAACTTCATGCCATGGACATAGCCAAGCACCGGACGGCTGGCAATGCCACGGAACCCCCACCCGAAACGGGGTCGCAGCCCACGCACAGTTGCGTCCCCGAAACGGACCCGATACAACCTCGTAACGCTAGATTGCTGTTACCTTCCCGCCCGTGCCCGCATACCCACCCAACACCCCGCCGCCCAAGCGCGGACGCATCAGCGCCGGATTGCTGATGTTCCGGCGCCG
>CAIWAH010000315.1 GCA_903910585.1 uncultured Verrucomicrobiota bacterium | reverse complement strand
TCGACCCGTTCGGTGACCAGTCGGGTTTTGAATTTGCGGCCCGCGCCGGCGTAACGCCGGCGCATCTGGACCAGCACTTCCTGACGTGTGTTTTGACTCATGTGGGTGCTCATGGCTCGGTAACACCCGTTTTTGAGTCAAATCGCTGCCTGGCCCCGCTGAAATTGGGCTTCGTGTTCCGCCGGTTGCCCCCGGAAATTCCACGGTCGGGCCGAACCGGAAGCCGGTTTGGATTTTGAAATCGGCTTGCCCCCGGCGTGGCCGTCCCCACCCTCCGCGCGACTGTGGCCGCCGAAACCGTCATCATCGTTCCGACCTACAATGAGCGCGACAACCTGCCGCAGCTCATCAAGCGGCTGATGGCGCAGCCCGCGGAACTCGATGTCCTGGTGGTGGACGACAATTCACCGGATGGCACCGGGCAGGTCGCCGACGAACTGGCGGCGGCCAATCCTCACGTCCATGTGCTGCACCGGCAGGAGAAGAACGGACTGGGCCGGGCCTACATTGCGGGTTTCGAATGGGCCCTGGCCCGGAACTACGAGTTCATCTTCGAGATGGATGCGGACTTTTCCCACAATCCGGCGGACGTCCCGGCCTTCCTCCAGGCAGCCAAATCGGAGGAAGCCGATCTGGTGCTTGGGTCTCGCTACGCGAATGGCATCCGCGTGATCAACTGGCCTCTGGAGCGGCTGCTGCTGAGCATCTTTGCGGGCAAATACGTCCGGGTGATCACCGGGATGCGCATCAGCGATCCGACGGGCGGTTTCAAATGCTTTCGCCGGCGGGCATTGCAGGCGATCGACCTGCCGACGGTGACGAGCAACGGCTACAGCTTCCAGATCGAGCTGACCCACCGGGTGTGGCGGCGGGGAATGAAGATCTCCGAAGTGCCGATCATCTTCACCGACCGGTTCCAAGGCACCTCGAAGATGTCGAAGGAGATCGTCCGGGAAGCCCTGTGGGTGGTGTTCAAGCTGTGGCTAGAAAACGGCCTGCGGCGTTCCGTGCCGCCACCGGAGCCGGAGTAATCCCCTCGGCGCCGGGGCGTTTCAGGCCGCCTGCCGCATGAACTCGTCGACCTCCGGGTCACGCACCGCTTCGCGTTTCTCAATCTTCCGGCGGAGCTTGTTGAGCACGACGTTCTGAATCTGGCGGATGCGTTCGCGGGTCACGCCGAATTTTTCCCCGACTTCCTCCAGGGTCCGTTCCGGGCCGCCATCCAGACCGAAGCGGTAGCGGATGATGGTCAGTTCCCGCGGATCCAGCTGGTCCACTAGCTCCCGGACCAGATCCTGCCGGGTCATCGTTTCGAGATCCTCGTAGGCCGTGGTGGCGTTCTCGTCCTTGACGATGTCGGCGATGCGGGTGTCGTCATCGTCGCCCAACGGGGCATCCAGCGATGCCGGCCGGTAGCTGGCCTGGATCAATTCCGTGACCCGCTCGGCGGTCATGCCGAGGACTTCGGCCACTTCGGCATCGGTCGGTTCGCGGCCCAGCTCCTCATGCAGTTGCATCGCGGTGCGGCGGATTTTGGATACGCGGTCCACCAGGTGAACGGGCAGACGGATGGTTTTGCCCTGATTGGCCAGGCCGCGCTTGATGGCCTGTTTGATCCACCAGGCGGCGTAGGTCGAAAGCTTGGCGCCCTTGCTCGGGTCGAACCGTTCGACGGCGCGCATCAGACCCATGTTGCCCTCATTGATCATGTCGAGCAGCGGGAGGCCCATGCCGTCGAAGTCCTTGGCGATCTTCACGACCAGCCGGAGGTTGGCCTTGATCATGTGCTCGCGGGCTTCGTCGTCTCCCCGCTGAATCCGGCCGGCCAGCTCGACTTCCTGTTCCGGGGTCAACAGCGGCGTTTCGCTGATCTCGCGAAGATACATCCGCAGGCTGAAATCACCGTCCCGCGCCATGGTGCGGGATTCGCGTCCCGGCGCCTCCGCTACCGGAGGGGGGGCGACTTCCGCCGGGATGCCCGGAGGCGGGTCGGCCACCGGGGGCGGTGCCACTGGGTTGAGTGGAAGCGACGGGCTGGGAACAAATCGGGCGGGATTGCACCGCTCGGTTGTGCCTTCGGCTGTCCGTCGGGCGGTTCGTCGGCCCGAAGTTTTGGCTCCGCCATTGCCTGAGAAGAGTCTCGTCATAACCCGGTTCCTGCTTTCGAGTCCGTGATAGCAGGCTCCCCGCTAACCCATCGGATGATTGTCGGTGCTGCTTGAGGGGGTTGATTTCAGGCCCGTTCCGACGTTCAAAAATTGTTTACAAATGAGAACAAAAAATCTGAACGCCCGCGGCTGCCGGCAACCGGGCAAGTTGTGCCTACTGGCGGGGGAGGACGATCAGATCCCGTGAACGCAGGGAGCAGGGGAGGTGATGTCCGGCAGCGAGACTCTCGGCTGGGTTCTGGGCGAATGCCTTGAAGGTCCAACCGGACGACGTGCGCAGCACGTATTCCTCGATGTCGCCGAGGTAATTGACGCGGATGATCTCGCTGGGGAGCTGATTGGGCGGCTGCGGAGTGAGTTGGACCGATTCCGGCCGGAATCCGACCCATACCGGCGTGCCGGCGACCAGCGACGGTCGGCTTTCTCCAATCAGCACACCTTCCCGGGTCCGAATCCGCGTCGCCTCGTCTGCAATGGCCTCCACTTCGCCTTCGAGCCAATTGGTTTCCCCGATGAAATCGGCCACGAAGCGGTTGGCGGGCCGTCGGTAAACGGTCCGCGGATCGCCCAGTTGCTCCACGACCCCGTCCTTCAGCACGGCCATGCGGTCGGCCAACGACAGGGATTCCTTCTGGTCGTGGGTCACATACACCGTGGTGATGCGGGTTTCTCCGTGGATGCGGCGGATTTCGTCCCGCATTTCCAGGCGCAGACGGGCATCAAGGTTGGACAGCGGTTCGTCGAGCAGCAGCACATCGGGCCGGATCACCAGCGCCCGGGCCAAGGCCACCCGCTGCTGCTGGCCGCCGGAAAGCTGATTGGGGGAGCGGTCCGCGTAAGCCTCCATCCGCACGGTCTTGAGGGCTTCGGCCACCCGGTCCGCCTTTTCCTGGGCGGGAACGTTCCGGATTTCCAGCCCGTAGGCGACGTTCTGGGCGACGGTCATGTGCGGCCAGAGGGCGTAACTCTGGAACACCATTCCGGTGTTCCGCTCGTGCGGCGGCACCGTGTTCATCAGCTTGTCACCAAACCGCAGTTCGCCGCCGTCGGGCTGGTAAAAGCCGGCGATCAGGCGCAGCAGGGTCGTCTTGCCGCAGCCGCTCGGTCCCAGGAGGAAAAACAGCTCGCGGTCGGCGATGTCCAACGAGACTTCCCGGAGCACGGTCGTGGAGCCAAAGCGTTTGGTCAGGTGGCGGATGCTGATGTGCATGGCGAAAACGGGTGCGAACGCTCACCGGGCGGCGAGCCGGCGATATTTCTCCTGCGCCCAGCGCTGCCAGTCGAGTTTGGTGCGCTGGCGAATTTCCGGGTTTTGCCAGCCGCCTTGGGCGAGGTCGGCGGCTTCCTTTTCGGTGAGCGGCATGCGTCCCAGCTCGCGAAGGAGCTCGGCCGGGTCGCCCCGGGCCGCCACAGCCTTGCGGGCCGCCTGCAATTCCCCGTGCAGGTCCACCATCATGCCACCGAAAAGCGAGCGCACCACGTCGCGCCGGCTGCGGGCGAGGCGGGCGTTGTAGGAGAAGTTCTGCCGGTAGGTGAACGGGTTGAAATGGACGCGGCTTTCCGGTCCGTAGCGGTCGTAAATCGCGGGGCGGATGGGCAGCCGTTCGATGCTGTGCTCGACCGGGCCTTCCGGATGGCCGGCCGGCAGAAACCACAGTTTCTGGCCGGCTTCGCCGAGCACGAACTCCATGAACCGTTCCGCCGCCGGCCGATGCGGTGCGCCCACCAGGATGGCGATCCCATCGGCGCTGACCGCGGTGAAATCCTCCGGCACCACCATGTCGAGATTGGTGCCGCCGGCCGCGGCCATCTGGATGAAGCCGTAGTAATCAATGCAGAACGCGTAGGCGACCTGTCCCAGGGCGCATTCCTTGGCGGTGCTGGAACTCATCCGGTCGAATTGCCGGACATTGCCGCCGATGGCGTGCAGCAGTTCCCAGCCGCGCTCCCAGCCGTAGGCCTGGAGGAAGGCCTCGAACATGTTGTTCATCGTGCCGCTGTTGCGCGGGTCTCCGGCCCCGATCCAGCCCTGCAACTGGGGCTTCGCCAGATCCTCCCAACGGCGCACCAAGGGCAGGCCGGTCAATCCCTGAACGCGCCGGTTTTGCAGGATGCCAAAGCTCGACAGGCACGCCCCATACCAAGTCCGGCCCGCGTCAAAAACCTCCGCATCCTGCGCCTTCTGCGGAATCGCCGCGGCAAAGTCGGGGGCCGGCTGGAAGGGCAGCAGCAGCTTTTTCGCGGACAGCCCGAGGAAAGGCTCGGGGCCGCCGCCGAAAAACATGTCGAGGCCGATGCCGGCGGGCTTGGACTTAAACTCCGATTCGACGAACCGCTGGGCCTCGCCGGAGCCGCCCACGTCGCGCCATTCGACGGTGTCCGGCGAGGCGATGCCCTGGGCGGCCTGCCATTTGGCAAAACCGCGGGAGAATTCCTGCCGGATCTCCTCCGGATGCGGTGTGATGACGATGACCGCATCGGCAAGCGGACAGATCAGGCCTAGCGCCGTGAACAGCAGCGGCAAAACGCGGCGGACCAGGCTCACAGGCGGATGAAGATCTTTCGCTGATACAGGAACCGTGCAAACACCAGCATCACGCCCAAGGCCGCCAAGGCGATCAGGACTTCTCCCAGTCCGGCGTTCTGCGAATTCAGCCACGTCCGAATGTCACCGCCGACGAACCGTTCGGCAACCTTGCGGAAGTTCAGGATCTGGGCCGCGAGATAGATCGTGATGGCATTGCTGCCAATCCAGACGAACGGCCGGCACCAGGCTTGGAACCGCCAGACATCCACGACCTGGAAGAACAGTCCGAGCAGCACCATGCTGTAGCCGCCCGCCGCCAGGACGAAGGACGAGGACCATATCTTTTTGATCACCGGGAAATGCATGCCCCAGCCCCAACCGGCGGAAAAGCAGAGACAGCCGGCAACGATCAACAGCAGGGACCGCGAACCCAACGGGCGGTCCTCGCGCAGCAGCCAGACGGCCGATAGCACCCCGAGCAGGCAGGTGACGATCGCCGGGAACGAGCTCAGGATGCCTTCGGGGTCCCAATAGGTGTCGTAGAGCTTGCCGGGCAGGAACTGGAAATCGAAGTGGTTGGCGAGGTTGTAGCCCGGATGGAACTGCCCATAGATCGTGGCGTCGGTCCGGTTGAACAGCTCCACGGCATTGGTGGTGCCCGCGTCCTTGGCCAGCTCCGCCATGTTGGCTGGCGTCATGTTGATGTCCCGGATCGGCACCTGCCATAGAAGCAGCCAATAGCCAATCAAGATGACGGTGGAAAGCACCGCCAGCCAGCGCGCCCGGAGGAACAGGAACAGCAGCCCGGCCGCCGTGTAACAGATCGCGATGCGCTGCAGGACGCCCAGCACCCGGATGTCGGGCCACAGCCGGCTGAGGCCGCCGGAATAGAACAGGCCCACGGCGAAGAGCAGGGCGCCGCGCAGGAGAACTTTCCGGGCGCAGGCTGCCTTGCCGTCTTTGGCGGCCGCTTTGCGGAGCGACAGGACGATGGACACCCCGACGATGAAGACGAACAGCGGGAAGATGAGGTCGTAGAACCGAAGCCCGTCCCATTCGACGTGGGTGAGCTGGGCCTTCACCGCGGCCCAAAACGGTGCGTCGCTCCACGCGTCGATGGCGGTGAACAGGTAGCCGGCTCCCACGATCCAGAACATGTCGAAGCCACGCAGGGCATCCACCGACATGAGGCGCTCCGGCAGCTGGCCGATCTTCTTTTTCTTCCAGATCTTCTCCGGCTTGGTGGCGGTTCCGCCGGAACCGGAACGTTCTGACGGGGAGGCGGGGGAAACTTTCTGGATTTCGCTCATGGCCGTGGGTTCAGAGGCGGAGGAACAGGTTGCGGCGATACAGGCTGCGGGCGAGCCAGACGACGAGGAGGATGCCGGCGACCGAGATCAACAGGGCGCCCAGCCCGGGCAGCAGTCCGTCCAGCGCCGCCTTCACGTTGCCGCCGAACAGCCGGCTCGCGAGCTGATCAAAGCTGATCAGGTTGCTGGCGAGATACACGGTGATGGAGTTCATGCCCACCCAGAGGAGCGGCTGGCACCACTTCCGTGACTGCCGGACATCGATCAGGTAGTAGAAGCCCGCCAGGGCGAGGCAGCTCCAGCCGCCGGCGATGAGCACATAGGACGAGGTCCAGAGCTTCTTGATCACCGGGAAGCCAAAGCCCCACAGCGTTCCCGCCAAGACCAGAACGACACCCGCGCCGGCGAGGCGCAGTGCCTTTTCCGTTCCTGACCGGGGCGAATCCTTCAGGAACAGGCCCACAAAGACGCCCAGGAGGCACGACACCACCGCGGGGAAGGTGCTGAGCACGCCTTCCGGATCGTAATTTCCATCCCACTTCTTGCCAGGCAGATACCGGAAATCGAAGTGGTTCACCACGTTCAGGCCTTCGGCATAGCTGCTCCGGACGGTGTTCGTGGCCGATTGGTAAAACGCCATGGCATTCGTGGTGCCGGCCTCGCCCATGGCCTTGGCAAACTCAGTCCGTTCCAGGTTCACAGCGGGCACCGTGGACCACGCCAGCAGCCCCCAGTAGCCGAGCAGGATGGCGGCGGCGATGCCCAGCAGCGTCCGCGTCCGGAAAAACAGGAACAAAACGCCGGCACCGAAATAGGCGAGCGCGATGCGCTGCAACACGCCCAGCAGCCGGATGTCCGCCAGCGGCGTGCTCAGGCCGCCGTAATAGAAGATCCCCAGCAGATACATCAGCAGGCTGCGACGGAACAGGCGGATGAGCGCGGCGTCTTTGCCCTTTTCCTCCCGCGCCCGGCCCAGGGAGAACACGAGGGAAACTCCGGCCATGAAGACGAACAGCGGAAAAATCAGATCGTAGAACCGGAATCCTTCCCAGGCGACATGGTCCAGCTGCTCGGCGATCTTGTGCCACAACGGGCCCGCGGCCACATGGGTCGCGGCATGCCCGATCGAATCGCCTCCCATGATCCAGAGCATGTCGAATCCCCGCAGGGCATCAAGGGACATGAGGCGGCCGCGGCCGGGCTCCGGGGTAACGCCGCCGGCGGCGGTCACCGACGAGGGACTGTCTTGGAAGGCCATGTTTCCTCGAAGCAAATCACGGGCATTTCCTGGAGGCCAACCCGAATCCATCGGAGCCCGGGTGGCCGCCGGCCGGGTTGAATCGCGCCTTGCCCATTCGACCGGAGAATTTTGCCGGGCCCCCTTGCCAAACCGGGAAAGGCGATAATTTTTGTCCGGTTTTGGCCGGGAACAGAACCTCGACTGCCGATGGGTAACAACTCCTTCAATTCAGCCGCCGCGGTCCAGGTGCCGGTGGATGTCGAATCGTGGGCGCAATCGCTGGTTCAATTGGGCCGCCTGGCAGGGGTGGAAGTGGGCCTTGCCCGCGCCCGGTTGGCCGTCCATTCCGCTGCCAAGGAGGCGACTTCCGCCCCGCTGGAAATCATGGCGGCCGCGGCGGCGTTGGTGGGGCTCCGGGCGAAGCTGGTGCGGGTTTCGGTGGCGGATGCGGTGGGACACGCCCGGCAGGACACCCCGCTGGTGGCATGGAGTCCGCGGGAATCCCGGTGGCTGATCGTGCAGCAATGCGGCCTGTTCACGGCCAAGGTCGCCGATCCGGTCCGTCCGGGAGAGGCGCGGCCCGTCGGACGGGGAGAGCTCGCCCGCCTGCTGGGGCTCGGCGGCGAACAGGACACCGCGGACTTTGCAATCGTCCACTCCGAACGTCCGGCCGATGTCATTGCCAGTCACCCGGCGGCCCATCCGGACGCTCCATTGACCGGCGGTCCCGGTGAATCGGACGAAGACCACGGCCACCACGGGCACGGCGTCCCATGGCATCGTTTCGGCGCCCTGCTGGCCGGCGAAAAACAGGACATCAAGGTGTTCGTCGTGTTCAGCCTGGTGGCCGGGCTCCTCTATCTGTCGGTGCCGTTGGCGGTGGATGCCCTGGTCAGCAATCTCGCGTTCGGCACGGACGCCCGCCCGTTTCTGCAGGCGGTGTTCTTTGTCAGCGCGGGATTGCTCGCGTGCCTCGTGCTCGCTTCGGCGGTGCGGCTGTTCAAACACATCCTTTCGGAGGTCATCCAGCGCCGGATCTTCGTCCGCCTGGTCACCGATCTCGGGCATCGCCTGCCCCGCGTGAAACCCGAGGCCCTGGACGGTCAGCACGGGCCGGAGTTGGTGAACCGGTTTCTCGATGTGGTAACCTTGCAGAAGGCGTCGGCGATTCTGCTGATGGACGGCTTGGACGCCATCTTCGCGATGGTGATCGGCATGGTGCTGCTCGGTCTGTTCCACCCGCTCCTGCTGGTGTTTGTCATCCTGCTCATCGGCCTCCTCTGGGTGGTGCTGTTTGTCCTCGCGCGCGGTGCCGTCCGGACGAGCGTGGCCGAATCACGGGCCAAATATGCCGTGGTGCACTGGTTTGAGGAGATCGCCCGCCATCCCAACCTCTTCAAGGGGCCGGGCGGCTACGGACTGGCAATTGACCGGGCCGACCAGCTGGCGCGGACGTATCTCGACGCCCGCCGGAGCCATTTCCAGATTCTGCTGCGGCAGATCGCCGGCCTGCTGGGACTCGAGGTGATTGCGACGGTGGGCCTGCTGTTCGTGGGCGGACTGCTGGTCCTCCGGCAGGAACTGACCCTCGGCCAGCTGGTGGCGAGCGAACTGACCGTGGCCTCCATCGTGGCGGCCCTGGCCAAGCTGCCCAAGCAGCTCGAGGTCTGGTATGACGCGATGGCAGCGACCGACAAAGTCGGCCACCTGGTGGATTTGGCGACGGAACGGGAGGATGGCGACCAGCCTCCGCGCCAGGCCGAGCCGGCCCGCGTGCGGGTGCAGGACGTCGGCTTCGGGTTTGAGCCGGGCCGGCCTTTGTTCGGGGATCTGACCTTCGAACTGGCACCGGGCGAAACCGCGGCGCTTTCCGGTGCCCAGGGCAGCGGCGCCAGCACGGTGCTTTCGCTGATCTACGGGCTCCGGACTCCGGAACAGGGCTTCGTGACGGTGAACGGTCTGGATGTCCGGAACTGGAACCTGGAACACCTGCGCAGCAAGGCGCTCCTGTTGCGGGCCGGCGACATCATGGACGGAACCGTCGCCGACAACCTGCGTCTCGGCCGCCCCGACCTCGGCTATGACGAAGTAAGGATGGCACTGGAACGCTCCGGGCTGTTTGAGGACGTGATGGCGATGCCCGCTGGCCTCAATGCTCCGCTCACGACCGGCGGACTGCCGCTGTCCAGCCGCCAGCGGGTGCGGTTGCTGGTGGCCCGCGCCCTGGTTCAGAAGCCGTCGTTGCTGCTCGTCGATGAGCTGCTCGACGGACTCGACGCCGCCACGTTTGCCAGCCTGGCCGAGGTGATTTTTTCACCGACCGCCGGTTGGACCGTGCTGGTCGCCACCCGTGACGAGGAGGTCATCCGGCGTTGCCGGAAAGTGATCTGCCTCGGTGAATCCTCCGCTGCCTGACCCGGACCGAAACTTTCGAACCGAGCCATGAGCGCCACCCCTTCGACACCCGCCCAGTCCGGAACCGTGCAACTCGCGGACCGCCTGCCCGCGATGGCCCTGGTCGGTTCGACCCTGCTGGCCCGGCGTATCGCCGTGGGCATCGTGATCGCCTTTGCGCTGCTCCTGCCGGCGCTTCTGTTCCTGCCGTGGCGCCAGTTTGTCAGCGGCACGGGCCGAGTGATCGCCTTCGACCCGCTGGATCGCCGGCTGAACCTGGAGGCCCAGGTCTCCGGCCGGGTGCGCAAGCTGCACGTGCTCGAAGGCCAGCGGGTGAAGTCGGGCCAGGTGATCGTCGAGATCCAGGACAACGATCCCAACCTGCTCAACAACCTGCGGCTCCAGCGGGAAGCCGTCCTTTCCCGGCGGTCGTTTGCCAGCAACCGCGTTGAGGACCTTTCGGTGCAAATCGCCCAGCAGGAGCTCGCACGGCAGCAGGCGCTGGATGTGGCCCGTCAGCGCGTGGCGGCGACCAGGATCGCCGCGGAAACCTCACGCCTGAACTTCGACCGGCTCGAAAAGCTGGAAGGCAAGGGACTCGTGTCGCGGCGGGAACTTGAACTGGCCACGCTGTCGCGGGACAGCACCGCGGCTGATTTCGCCGGCGCGGAAGCCACCCTGCGCCGGACCGAAAACGACTTTCAGGCGACCCTGGCCGGCCTGCGGGCGCAGCGGAATTCCGCCCAGTCCGACGTCGCGAGCGCCGAGCGCGACCTCGCCGGCGTGGACATCGCCATCAGCCAGAATCTGCGTCAGGTCGTCGAAGCGCCGCGCGACGGGATCGTGCTCAGCGTGGCGGTCACCGACGGCACCTACCTTCGTCCGGGCTCACCCATCTGTGTGCTGATCCCCGAGACCGAGAGCCGGTATGCCGAGGTCTGGCTGGACGGAAATGACACGCCCCTCGTGCGCCCGCGCACCGAAACCAACGGTGTGGTCGTCCCCGGCAGTCCGGTGCGACTGCAGTTTGAGGGCTGGCCGGCGGTTCAGATCGTGGGCTGGCCCAGTGTCGCGGTCGGCACTTTCGGCGGCGAAGTCGTGTTCGTGGATCCCACCGACAACGGGAAGGGGAAGTTCCGCGTCGTGGTGGCCCCGCGGCCGGACCAGAAGCGGCGTGACGGCCGGATGGAGCCCGTGACCTGGCCGTCCAACCGCTGGCTGCGCCAGGGTGTCCGGGTCAACGGCTGGGTGATGCTCGAACAGGTGCCGCTCTGGCGCGAACTTTGGCGGCAACTCAACGGCTTCCCGCCGGTCGTCGTGGATGGCGAACCCGACAAGTTCAAGAAGTGATGCCCGCGATGTTTGGCCCCAGAACCAAGGCGCAATCCGGCCTGACCGCCCGGCGGACTTTCCCGCTTGGCCGGCTGGCCTTGACCCTGTTGTGGCTGTGGGCTGCCGTGCCGGGCCAAAGCCGCGCCCAGTCCACGAATGCCTTGCCGCTCGCCTTGGGCGAGGTGCTGAACTCGGTGACCAACCAGTATCCGCCGATGCTGGCGGCATTGATCGAACGTGACGTGGTCGCGGGCCGGTTGCGCAGCGCCCAGGGCGCCTTCGACTTCACCGTCTTCAGCAAGCTGTTCGGCACACCGCAGGGCTACTACGAGTCCGGCACCTGGGATTCAGGCTTCGAGCAGTTCACCGGCATCTGGGGCGCAACCGTGTTCGGGGGCTACCGCATCACCCGCGGCGATTTGCTGCCCGACTACGACTACACCCGCACCCAGCGGGACGGCGAAGCCCGGTTCGGTTTCCGCCTGCCGCTGCTGCGCGATGGTTCGATTGACCGGCGGCGGGCGACCATCCTCAAGGCTGACCTGGATCGGAAACTCGCGGACCCGTTGATTCTCCGGCAGCGCCTCGATTTCGTCCGCGCCGGCAGTGTCGCCTACTTCAACTGGCTCGCCGCCGGTGAGCGCTGGCGCCTCGCGGAGGAACTGCTCCGCATCGCCCGCGATCGCGCCGCCGCCCTGACCAATCAGGTCGAGGCCGGCCATGCTCCCCGCATCGTCCTGACCGACAACCTGCGCCTCGTGGTCGCGCGGGAGCTCGGCACCGTCCAGGCCCGGCGGCGGTTCGAGGGGGCGTCCCTTGCGCTGTCGCTGTTTCTGCGGGACGCCGAGGATCAGCCCGTGGTCGCCGGCCGCGACCGGCTTCCGGCGGGGTTCCCCGAAGTGTTGCCGCCCGATGTTTCGCGGCTGGTTCCGGACCTCGCGCAGGCCGAGACCCGCCGCCCGGAGATTGCCCGGCTGCGGTTGTCGGCGGACAAGCTGGCCGTGGACCGGAAACTCGCCCGTAACCAGCTTCTCCCCAATCTTGACGCCGGCGTGGTGGGCAGTCGCGACTTCGGGACCGACACTTACAAGGACAAGGGCGAATTCGAGGTGCAGGCGGGGATCGAGCTCAAGGTTCCGCTTCAGCGTCGGGAAGCGAAGGGCCGGTTGGCCGAGATCGAGGCCCAGCAGGAACGCCTGGTCAACGAGCAGCGATTCGCCTTGGACCGCATCCGCACCGAGGTCAACGACGTGTTCTCCGCGCTGAGTGCGGCGTGGGAACAAATCCAGCGCACCGGCCTGAATGTCGAGCTGGCCCGGGCGTTGCAGGCGGCCGAATTGGAGCGGTTCAATCAGGGCGCCACGGACCTGCTCGCGCTCCAGTTGCGGGAACAGGCCACGTTCGATGCGCAAACCGCCGCGGTGGAGGCGCAGTTTGAATACTTCCGCGCCCAGGCGGACTATCGCGCGGCGGCTGCCTTGGACGTTCCGTAGCGGCCCGGACGGCGGGGAGTTTTGTTTGCCCGCTTCGGGTCATTGCGGGCCGGCAAGTGTTGCGAAACCTTAACGCTTCTTTCCCGGTCTTTTCTTCCGACCATGCCAAGGTTAACCCGCTTGAACCTCGTGACGCCTCCAGGATTGCCGGCTGGTCATGGCCGGAGCCCATCGGCCTTCACGCTCATCGAACTGCTGGTCGTCATCGCCATCATCGCGGTGCTCGCGGGCATGCTGCTGCCGGCCCTCAGCAAGGCGAAGAGCCGGGCCTTGGCGACCTTTTGCCTGAACAACACCAAGCAGCTCGCCCTCGCTGCCCACCTGTATTCGGGTGACAATCAGGAATGGCTCCCGCCCATCCAGGCGGCGATCACCGGCGGGGAAACCTGCTGGCGGCCCTTTCTGTTCCGCTACGCCGCGAGTCCGGGTGCCTATGATTGTCCGGCGGAAAAGGCGGAGGTGTATGCCAGCGGACGGGCCGCGCACATGAAGACCGGTCCCGGCAACCGCACCTTGCTCGGCCAGTTCAAGGATTCCGAACTCGACATCCCGAGCGGGCTGGGTGCCGTCAATGTCCACTGGACCGACCCTAAAAGTTCCCCGCCGTTCGGCCGGCCCGCCGGCTACGAGAACAACCTGTGCCGCTGGTCCACGGTGGACCGCCCATCCCAGCTCATCCTGTTCGGCGACGGGCACAGCGACGTGAACGGGGTCTGGCCGCGCGACCGGTGGTGGATTTGGAAGGAGCTCGGTGATCCGCGCACGGCCGGCTTCAACCGCGTCGCCCAGCGGGACAAGGGCGCGACCCGGCATCAGGGCCGGTCCAACTACAGTTTCGCCGATGGCAGTGGCCAGCTGCTCAACGCCGGCCGCATTCCCTGCAACACCAACGAATGCTGGTGGTCTGCCCGGGCCGACCCGCACTGACTTCATGGATGCCCCCAAAAAACAGCGGCTGCAATTGGCGGCTGCCGCCGCCCTGCTGGGACTGGCGGGAGGACTCTTCTGGCGTTTTCTCGGCGAGAACGGGGGCGATTCGGAGAAGTCCTACTTCTACGATCTCAGCGAAAGGAAACTCTTCGTGGCGGAGCGCAGCGCCATTCCGCCGATCAAGGGGATCAACGACGCCCAGGCCGACGGCGTGCGGGCGGTGGTCGTCTCCACCAATGGCCAACCGGAGGACAAGACCGGCCGGCGGATCGCCTACCTCGAGACCAATTCGCCCGAATTGAAGCAGGACCTCGAAGCGGCCCGCGCCAACGGCACGGCACCGGCCATCGGTCGGGGTGCGGCCCAGCAATTCCGCCTCGTGAAACGGCCCGACGACCGCGACTGGGTGTCACTCGCGACACCGGAAGGCGAGGGGATCGTCAGCGAATGGACCACCTGGGGCGGCGATCAGCCGCCGGTGGTGTGCAACCCCTGACCCATTTTGTTCCACCACACTGCATGAGCATTATGAAAACCCGATTGATCGCCGCGGCGGGGCTATTGGCCGCCGGAAATGCGTTTGGGCAAACCCCGACCGTAGTCGCCGAACACGACAACTACCTGCCGGAGGACCCGATCATGGTCTCGTTTTCGGGCGGGCCCGGAAACACGAAGGACTGGATCGGCATCTATCCGGACGGGGTGACGCCCGGCAGCTAGGGCTCCACCCGCTGGAACTACGTGGATGGGACCCAGAACGGGAATTCCGGGTTGAAAGAAGGCGCGGTGCTGTTCCCGACCGGCCTCAGTTTTGGCGGCGTGTGGAAGGCGTTCCTGCTGCTGAATGACGGATATGACATCCTGGCGGAAACCAGTTTCACCGTCCTGGAGCCCGGCAGTCCGCTGGTCCACATGGGCAGCCGCTCCTACTCGGTCGGTCAGGCGATCGCGGTCACCTTCACCAATGGTCCCGCCAACGCGAAAGACTGGATTGGAGTGTATCCGGCCGGTGTCACTCCCGGAGCGCAGCCTTCCATCATCTGGAACTACGTGGACGGCACCCAGGGCGGCACCACCGGCGTGAGCGCGGGCACGATCAACTTCGCCGGCGGCATCACCACGCCCGGTGATTACGTTGCCTACCTGCTGCTGAATGACGGTTACGATCCGCTCGCCTCCGAATCGTTCACGGTGGCCGCGGTGACCTCGACCTTGCCCCGGGTGCTCAGCCTGTCCCCGGGCAACAATGCGAGCGGCCTGCCGCCCGTGGTGCCGTTCCGCGCCTCGATCACCAACGGCACCTCCGCCGTGGTGGCCGGTTCCGTGGCGCTCACCCTCAATGGCGGCGCGGTAACCCCAACCGTGGTGTCCGCGGATGGGCTGACCACCGTGACCTTCACCAACACGGCGCTGCTGGCCGCGGGCGCGTCGGCGACCTTCCGACTGACCTTCAGCGACAACGCCACGCCGGCAAACCGCTTCACGAACGAGGTCACCTTCACCGTCGGCATGTGGGAAAACCTGGTGCTGCCAAGCCCGATTGTCCTCGAGGACTTTGAATCGACGGCCGAAGGCGGCCTGCCTGCCGGCTGGAGTTCCAAGTCGTATTCGGCGGCGGACAATCCGGAGTTCGATCTCGGCGACCTGAATTCCGCATCCTACGCCGATTGGGTCGTGGTGGATGTGTCCCGGTTCACCGGTTCCTTCGTCACCTACAGCAATCCGGACAATCCGGAATCGTGGGAAACCGACTACCGGCGCGTGCTGACCCCCAATCCGTTCAACGTGGTCAACGGCCAGGTTCTCTCGGGTCCGCTGGCCACTGGGCGGATGGTATTCGGCAACTCCGGCTACCGGAACGGTGCCAGTCAGGTGCTGTTCCTCCAGTCACCGGATTTCAACCTGGCCGGCAAAACCGATGTGCACCTGGTCTTCCGCAGCCTGTGGGAACAGAATCAGGACAGCATCGCGGCATTGGAATACTCGGTGGATTCGGGCGCGACCTGGCTGCCGGTGGCTTACCTGATTGATCAGGATGACATCGTCCGCACCGAGGCGGGGGATGTGGACGCGGAAGCGACCCTAAATGCCGAGCGCGGCGACGTGGCCCGCTACACCGATGAGAACGGCAGCGAACTGGGCGGAACCTACGGAGCGTTCCTCGGTGCGCCGATTTCCGCCGAGCTCGCGCCGTTCATCCAAGGCCGACGCAATGACGATTCCTCGGGCTCGAAGCGCATCGAGAAGTTCCGGCTCCCGCAGGCAGACAACCAGTCCAAGGTGCGGCTCCGGTTCGCGCACGCGGGCACCGACAGCTGGTATTGGGGGCTCGACGACATCGGCCTGTATTCGATAGCGGCAGGAGGCCCCACGCCCGTCGTGTCGATCGCCCGCTCGGGTGACTCCGTCACCGTGAGCTGGACCGGCAGCGGCACACTGGTGGCGAGCCCCACGCTTTCGTCGCCCGACTGGCAGCCCGTGTCCGGTGTGACCGGGAGCAGTGTGACGCTGCCCCTGAGCGACGCCGCGAAGTTCTTCCGGGTCCAGTGACCGGGGCGCGGCTTGCCCAAAGCAAAACGCCGGCTGCGAAGCGCAGCCGGCGTTTTGTTGCTACTGGAATCCGAGGCCCCCCCGGTCAGGCTGAAAACGACTTGCCGCAGCCGCAGGAGCTGTGGGCGTTCGGATTGTTGATCTTGAAACCACCGCCCGTCATCGCGTCGCTGAAATCAATCGTCGCGCCGCGGATGTAGTTGGCGGAGAAGGGATCCACCAGCACTCCCACGCCGTTGAGTTCGGCCGCGAGGTCATCGTCCCGCTTCTCGTCGAACACCATGCCGTATTGCAGGCCGGAGCAGCCGCCGGCCTCGACAAAGACCCGCAGACTTTTGCCGGCGTTCTCGGCATCGCTGGCGAGCATGGAGGCGATCTGGCGGGCCGCGCTTTCGGTCAGGGTGACCACGGCGTCGGTGGCGGGAGCGGTGGCGGTTTCACTCATGG
>CAIWAH010000314.1 GCA_903910585.1 uncultured Verrucomicrobiota bacterium | reverse complement strand
TCCTTCTCGATCAGCACGAAGCGGCGGGAAGTCTCCCGCGCGGCGATGCCGGTGCTGCCCGAACCCGCAAAGGGATCGAGCACGATCTCGCCGGCCTCGCTGTAGGCCATGAGCAACGGCGTGAGTGCGGTCACCGGTTTCTGCGTGGGATGCAGTCCATTCCCGGAATACGGGAACTCGATGACATCCCCGGGCGGCTGGCCCGGTGGTTTGGGCCGCCCCTTGGCGAGCAGGTAAGCCTGCTCATGCCGCATCTGCGTGTGGCCCTCCTTCGAGGCGTAGGGCTTCACGAAGACGAAGTGGCCGACGGGGAACAGCCCGAGCTCCTTCCAGACGGCGAGGAACTTCTCGACCTTGCCCCAGCCGTAGAACGACACGCAGTAGCGGTCGGGCCGGAGCACACGATACACCTCGGCAAACGCCGGGAAGAGCCAGCGCGGATTGTCGTCGTTGGCCACCTTGCGGCCGTCCTGGTCCTGGTAACGGACGAGGTAGGGCGGATCGGTGAGCACGAAGTCGATGCACTGGTCGGGAAACCGGCGCAGCACATGGATGCAGTCCCCCTGGGTGACCTTGTTCAGGAACGGCTGGAGGGCGTTCATAGTTCCTCCTTCAGTTCGGTGAGCGTAAGCGAGCGGACGGTGCGTCCCTCGGTGAGGAACTCAGGCACTCGCACGGGATGGAACGGACTCAGCCGGCGCACCAGTTCGTGCCGACGTTTCCTCCCAGCCGTTGTCTCGTCACAGAGCACGACGAACGACCGCCGGGGGAAGTGATAGCTGAGCCGGCGTAACTGGACGTCGTGCAGCTCGTCGCCCACCAGGGCGACGGCCGACTCGAAATAGCGGCGCAGGGAAACCACGTCGAACGGATCGGTCGCGACCAGGATGGGCAGGTCCGAGTGCAGGGCGAGCACCTCGTTGAGGTTGAACACCTCCGCCTCGGCTGCGCCGATGTAGCGGTAGGTGGCGCGGTTCGCGGGCACCATCTCGGTGGCCCAACGGCCGGCGTAGCCGACCAACTTCCCGGCCGCGTTGCGCACGGGGAAGATCAGGCGGCCGGACAACCGTTGGGGATCGGTGCTGATTCCGAGTTCAAAGGTCTCGACCAGCCAGTCGGGGACGCCGAGCTCGGTGAGCGCGGGATGCCGGCGGTGGACGGTGATCCGGTAGCCGAGCTCTTCGGTGACCGGCGGTGTGGGACTGTGGGTGGGCGCACGGAAGGCCGTGGCCCGCCGCGTGAGGACACGGGGCATAGGATCTCCTTTCGGGGAATGGGTTTGAGGAACAGCGGGCCTTCCACACGGAAGACCTCCAGTCATCCATCCTACCACGAAAAGCGCCCCACCGGTGGGGTGGGGCGTTGAGTTCAGGCTTCGTCCGCGAGGCGGACGAGCGTGAGTTGCCGGTCGAGGTCACTAGTCACCACGACGCGGTGACCACGGGCGGTGTGGAACCGCGAGACCACGGCGCCGGTTTCGCGGGTAAGGTGGTAGTCATTGTCGGCGCAGGTGCGCTCGTCGGCATACCCCCAGTCCAATCGGCGGTGGAGTTCGACACACAGGTCGAGCTGATCCGGTCCGACCCGGCGGACGGCGTCATGGGACGAATAGACGGCACAGGCGTTGAGCAGGGCATTCATGGGAAGGAACGGTTTCGTCCAGTTTACCACGAATGGCTTCACTCCGCCGGCAGGTGCAGGTGCGGCCAATAGACGATCCAGCCTTTGCCCATTTGATCATGGCAGGCGCCGCGCAGGCCGCGGGCCCCGGCGGCTTCGAGGATGGCGGCGAGGTTGTCGCCTTCGATGCCCACGCAGGTGGCGCCGAACATTCCGCGGCCGCTGTAGTCGCGAACCACGGTGCCGCCGGCTTCGGCGGCGATTTCGGCGAGGAGGGATTCGAGGTCTTCGGGGGTGTCCATAGGATGACGAGTGAGGTTGAAGGAACGGGCGCTCCACGCGGAGCGGCTCCAGTCATGCATCTTACCATGAAAAGGCCCCACCTTGAGGGTGGGGCGTGTGGTTTCAGTATTCCTCCGGCAACAGCGTGCAGGTGGAACTGCGGTCGGCTTCCGTGATGATCCAGAAGCGGACGCCGTTGGTAGCGACGTAGGCGGAGAGCAGGCGTTCGCCGGTGCGCAGTGCCTCGTCGTTGGCTTCGCGGTCGTGCAGGTCGAGTTCACCCCAGTCGCCGCGAACATGCCGGGCGAGGGCAAGCAGGACTTCGTTGGCCGGCACCCGGGCCAGCACGCCCGGCGTGGCAACCAGCCGGCCGGTGGGGAACTTCGCGGTGGCCATGTCAGTGGTCTCCGGTGGCGGTGTTTTCATCGAGCCGGACGAGGGTTTGTTTCATCGCAAAGTCGCTGGTGAAGCGGAGCCGATGGTTGCGGGCGCTGTAGAACACCGACACGACCTGGCCGCGTTGGCGGGCGAGGTTGCGCTGGTTGACGCGCTGCTGCTGCGGACTGACCTCGCCCCAGCGGCCCTGGTGATGCAGGTCCAGCAGGAGCTCCACGTCGGTGACCGCCTGGGTCTGGGCGACCCAGAGCGACACGCAGGGCGTGAACCCGGCCAAAGCGGTGCTCATGGCTGGGCCTCCAGATACGGCAGGGAGGTGATCTCCGCCGGGGTGAGGTGTTCGGGCTGCCTGCCCTCGCGGGGCAGCGTAACTACCTTCACGAAGGTGCGCGTCGCGAGCCGCGCCAGCAGATCCGCGGTGCCCTTCCGACCGGCGTCATCGGCGTCGAGCAACAGCACGAGCTGCGGGGCGAACGGTGTCCGCTCGAACAGGAGGGCTTCCTGCTCGGCCGACAACGAACTGCCCAGCAGCGCGACGACCTTCCTCAGGCCGTGCTGCCACAGGTGCAGGACATCGAAGACACCTTCCACCAAGTAGAGCGGCGCCTCGGCCGGTTCCTTAAGCGCCCGGTGCAGGTTGAACAGCTCGGCACTTTTCCGGAACCCCTTCGGCAGTTTGTATTTCGGGGTCTCGGGGGTGGGCGGTTCGCCCGGCCAACGACCGACGTAACCGACCAGCTCGCCTTTCCAGTCTTCCAACGGGATGGCGATCCGGCCGATCAGCGTGCCGGCATTGCAGAAGCCGAGACCGAACTCACGGATGGTGGCTTCGGTGAGGCCGCGTTCCGTGAGATATGGGTGCGTGTAGTCGAGCTTGTCCGCGAGGGAGAACCCGAGCGGTTTGTTGGGTTCAGCTAGGGCGCGTTCCGCTTTGACGGATGTTGGCGCCTGAACCGGTGGCTTCGTCGTCGCCTTCGCCGGTTCCCGTCTGGGCTCCGTTCTTCGCGTCTTCGCGCCTTCGCTGTTCACCTCAGTTCCTTCCAGCCCGAACCATGACGCGAGCTTGGCGGCGGCCTCCTTGGCGGAGCAGTTCTCGAGGGCGGCGACGAGGTCGAGCTGATTGCCGTGGGCCTGGCAGGAGAAGCAGTGGTAACAGTTCTTGGCGGGGCTGACGCGGAACGAGTCCGCGCGGTCACCGCGGTGGATGGGGCACTTGCCCGTGAGCGACTCGCCGGCGGCCTTGAGCTGTGCGGTGAGTCCGTAGTGATCCAGCACCTGCCGGATGGAGACGCGGGCCTTGAGGGCCCGGAAGTCGAGGTAGGACATGGGGAACGAGTTTGGAGGTTCAATGCGGCCGGCCCGGAGTGGGCCGGCTCCAATCGGGCATCCTACCATGAACCAGCCCCGGTCCGCAAAGGCGGCCCCTCACAGCAGCGCGTCCAGGTCGAGCCCGGCCACGTCGGTGAACACAAACAGGCCGTGGCCGCGGTCGAGCCGTTCACACACCGTCCGCAAGGCATCCAGCCGCGTCGCCGAACCCGTGACCGTGAGCACGCGCAGGCGGGTCACGCCGAACGGGTGGTGGCGACCGGCCGTCCACACCGCGACGTAGGCGAGCAGCTTGCGCCAGACCGAGGACAGCGCGAGCGAGGTCCGCGTGACCGGCATGGTGCCGCGGTCGGCCTCGAGGCAGACCGCGATCCGTTGTCCGGCCCGTTCCAGGACAAAGACCTTATCCGGCACCAGCCCGACGCGCCGGCGGGCACCGCCGTGTTCGACCGTCACCGCCCAGCGCGGGTCGGGCACCAATTGCAACCGCACGTCGTCCCGGGCACGGCAAACAAGTTCCAACGTCACCATAACTTCCGCGACGAGCAGCGTGTGTTCGAGGTGGAGCCGGGTGAGGCTCAGGTGATCGTGGCGCGTGACCGGGAGTCCTTCGGGTTCCAAGACGCGTCCTCCCTTGGGCGTCAGGCCATACACGAACGGCCGGGAACCCAGCCGGTGGAAGTAGTCGAGCTGGGCCTTGGGTCGGTCGAGGTAACCGTGGTGGAACAGCAAGTGCAGACGCCGGAGCAACGGCTGGGGCGAACCCAGCAACCGCGTGAGTTGCCGGGAACTGAGGAGCCGATGGCGGCGCACTTGCCGGAAGATCTCCAAGTCCCGTTCCGTGAGGCGGAACGGGGCGGCGCGTTCAGGTGCACGTTGGAAGCGGGGCAGCCGGGAGTTCATGCCACCAGTTTACCACTTTCCGCGGAACGGACTTGTCCGGCCGGGGATTCGGAGCGAACGACACGCGCCATGAAGTTCCTGCACCGGCTTGGTCCCGATCCGCACGCGAATGGCCAGCGCACCGTGGCCTGCAAGGGGTGTCCCGACATCATCGCGCTCGACACGGGCGACTTCGCGGTGATCGGCATCGACATCACCGCCCAGGCACAGGGCCACCTGCCGCCCACGGTCGGCTGCGGGCCCGACGAACGCGTGGTCTGGCTGCCGCGCGCCACGCTCGTGCGGGCCAAGGCGGATATCCCGGACCGGGAATAGGGCTCACGCAAAGACGCAAAGGCGCAAAGAGAAGACACGAGAAGGAACGCCTGGTTTGCTTTCCCTCCTTCGCGTCTTTGCGCCTTCGCGTGAGTTCTTCCGGAAGACGTTTTTGAACAGGAGGAAACGGAGAGAACTAAGGGGGGCCGGGAAGACCGAAGGCTGCTCCTTCCGTCTTCTCCGTTCCCTTCGTTGGCTTCTGTTCTTTCATCCCCAGCCCCTCCGCGTGACACCGGCCGCCGTGTTACACTGGGAGGATGAACCCACTTGCCCTGTTCCTCAGCCACCTGCGTGAGTCGCTCGACGTGATCGCGCTTGTGTCCGGCCTCGTGTTCACCGGCCTGTCCTTCCGGGACGACACCCGCGCCCGCCAGATCACCAACCTGCTCGTGCTCACCCGCGAGCATCGCGAGCTCTGGGGCCGGCTCATCGAGCGGAAGGAACTGCTCCGCATCCTGGACGACCAGATCGACGTCCGGCAGGCCCCGCCGACGCCGGCCGAGGAACTCTTCATCGGCCACCTCATCCAGCACCTCTCCGCGTCGTTTCGGGCCATCCAGACCGGGTTGCTGCGCCGACCCGACAAGGTCCAGCGCGACATCAAGCGCTTCTTCTCGCTGCCGCTGCCCCGGACCGTCTGGCAGCAGCAACGCCTGCTGCTTGACGAGGACTTTGCCCAGTTCGTGGAAGCCTGCCTCGACTGAACCCGCCCACCGGCGGGTTTTCTTATCCCCGCAACCACCGCTCCAGCTTCGCCTCCACCTCGGCCCGGGGCCGGGCATACCGCTCCCGGCTGCGCCGGATCAGCCGGTCCACGGAGCGATGAGGAACGGCCAGGGGCGGCAACGTGCGGAGCAGGACCGGTTCCTGAGCCACGCCGTCGGCCAGGCGGCGCACGTAGGCGTGGTGCCGGTCCAAGTCCGCGAACTGGCGGGCCTTGAGTTCGCCGCCGAACTCCTGCTCGAAACGTTCCGCGTCGGCGTGGCCCACGCGGAACACCACCAGCGTGCCCACGTTGCCGAAGACCGCGTCGCGGACGCGGTCGGAGAGCTGGGCGCCGTATTGGTGGGCGAGCGTGAGGCTCAGGCGATACTTGCGGGCCTCGGCCAGGGCACCGGCAAAGCTGTCCGTCGTGTAGTTGTGGAACTCGTCCACGAGCAGGTGGAAGTCGCGGCGTTCGGCCTCGGGCTGGTCCACGCGGCTCAGGGCCGCGAGCTGGAACTGGCTGACCAGCAGCGAGCCCAGCAGGTTGGCCGGCTCGGCGCCGAGCCGGCCCTTGGCGAGGTTCGCCACGAACACCTTGCCGGTGTCCATCAGGTGGCGG
>CAIWAH010000313.1 GCA_903910585.1 uncultured Verrucomicrobiota bacterium | reverse complement strand
TTCCTTGGGCAGGTGCGTGACGAACGTGGGGTTAATTAGCAATGGCTCAACCAATTTGCTGAAGATGGCATTCGTAATCTCAAACGGCTCACAATCGTGTCCAAATTCACCCTCAAGCCCGAGTTCAACTTCGGCAATCTCTCTCATCTCGGTGATGTCATCTACGAGGAACCAATCCGGAACCTCGCCATTGGTCTTTCTCCGAACAATCATCCTTACCAAGTCGCGATATCTCCTTCTTCTCCACGGTCGGCCTAGGTCGATACGCCGAGGACTGGACAGCCGACGAAGCTTCTTTATTGGCTCCTGCAAGTTCCGGTCGAGACTTCCGCACCACTCCTCGAATTCTGAAATCTTTATCTGTGCCAATGCTGGCAGTTTTCCAAGCACCTCATCAACTGCTGTCACAGCTTGTCGAGCAGCCGTCGGTCCAGTTTCGGACGAGAACAGGTGGAGAAGAGTAGCGATTTGGTCTTTGAAAACTCCCTTGGTTGACCAATCCCGGTTGTCTTCCATCCACTCTTTCAATTGCTGCTTCTCATCGGGACTCAGCGCAGACCCGTCAGTTTTTCCGCCCAAGTCCGGAACGGACACACCCGGAGGATTCCATTGAATCGGAACTAGCGCGGCCGCGATTGATTGCCGGACTTCAGCCGCCCTTTGGTGATTGATGATGAGCGATCCGACAGCACGTTCCGCCACGCGCTTCACCAGCGACTCCACCGTCTCCATCATCGTCTCGTAGTCGCCGAAGGCCTGGTAGGCTTCGAGCATGGTGAACTCGGGGTTGTGCCGGCGCGACAGGCCCTCGTTGCGGAAGTTCTTCCCGATCTCGAACAGCCGGTCCACGCCGCCCACGAGCAGCCGCTTGTGGTAAAGCTCCAGCGCGATGCGCAGGTAGAAGTCGCAACCGAGCGCGTTGTGCTTGGTGATGAAGGGTTGCGCCGCCGCGCCGCCGGGAATGGCCTGCATCACAGGCGTCTCGACCTCGACGTAGCCGCGTTCGTGGAAGAAGGCGCGGATCTCGCGGACGATGGCGGAACGCTTGAGGAAGACGCTCTTCACGTCGTCGTTGGCGATCAAGTCGAGGTAGCGCTGCCGGTAGCGGATCTCGGTGTCGGCCAGCCCTTCCCACTTCGCCGGGGGCGGCCGCAGCGCCTTGCCGAGGATGGTGAACTTCTCGACCTTGAGGCTGGGTTCGCCCGCGCGGGTCATGAACAGCGTGCCTTCGACGCCGATGAAGTCGGCCAGGTCGAGGTGCCGGAAGATCTCGAACTGCTCGTCGCCGAGCGCCTGCTTCTGCGCGTAGAGCTGGATGCGGCCGGAGACGTCCTTGAGGTCGAGGAACTGGCTCTTGCCCATGTCGCGGTGGGCGGTGATGCGGCCGGCGAGCTTTACTGCGGTGCCTTCGGGCAGGCCCACGGTGGTCGCGGGATCGGCCTGTTTCGCGTCGAACCACGCCTTCAGGGCGGCGCGCGCCTCGCCACACCCACGGTCGGGTGTGAACTTGTTCATGAAGGGGTTGATGCCCTTCGCCCCGAGGGCGGCGAGCTTGGCCTTGCGCTGTTCGATGAGCGAATTCGTGTCTTCCATGTGCGTAGGTGCCGGGAGGGCGGGTTTTCCAACCCGCCCGGCGGACAGGAAAGCCCGCCCTCCCGGGGACGCGGAGTGAAGCACAGCGGGCGGAACCGCCGCAAGCGACGCGACGCCGCCCCCGGGCAAGCGGGACGCTTGCGGCACGGCCGGCTGCAAGCCGGCGCCACCCCGTAGCGCAGGCCTCTGGCCTGCCGTGTCGCCGGCGTCCCGCCGGACCGGAGCCAGGGCGCGTTGCCCGCGCTGGAATTTGCCCCGGAAAATTCTGCTACCTCGCGCCCGCTGCCGGGTGATTATGCCGCCGTTCAATAACCGTAACCGCTGACCAGACACGACTATGGGCCTGATGGACTACCTCAAGACGCAGCTCCTCGAAATCATCCAGTGGGAGGACGATTCCCGCGACACGATCTCCTGGCGCTTCCCGGATGCCGACAAGGAGATCAAGCGCGGCGCCCAGCTCATCGTCCGCGAGTCGCAGACCTGCCAGTTCATCTACCTCGGCCAGTTCGGCGACACCTTCGGCCCCGGCAAACACACGCTGACGACGGACAACATCCCCATCCTCAGCACGCTCAAGGGCTGGAAATACGGCTTCGAAAGCCCCTTCAAGGCCGACATCTATTACGTCAACACCCGCCTCTTCACCGGCAACAAGTGGGGCACGCAGAACCCGATCATGCTGCGCGACCCGGACTTCGGGATTGTTCGCGCCCGGGCCTTCGGCACCTACGACTTCAAGGTCGCCGACGTGAAGACCTTCCTGAAGGAGGTTGCCGGCACCGACCACCAGTTCCGGCTCGATGAATTCGCCGACACCATGCGCTCGCGGCTGGTCAGCGCGTTCACGGACGCCCTCGCATCGTCCCGCGTGCCGGTGCTCGACGTGGCCACGCGCTACACGGAACTCGGCGAGGCGCTGCTGCCGATCCTCAACCCGATCCTGCTACAGAAATACGGCCTGGAGATCAGCAGCTTCATCATCGAGAACGTCAGCGTCCCGCCCGAGGTGGAGGCGGCGATCGACAAGCGCTCCAGCATGGCTGCGATCGGCAACCTGAACGACTACGTGAAGTTCCAGATGGCCGAAGCCCTCGCGAAGGGCGACGGCGGCGGCACCGCGGCCGGCGCGGCCCAACTCGGCGCGGGCCTGGCGCTGGGCCAGCAGATCGCCGCCGCGCTCGCCAGCCAACAGGCCACGCCAGTCGCCGCTCCGCCGACGCTCCCGGCGGCCGCGGCTGCGCCCGCCCTGCCTGAACTGCTCTCGCCCGCCGACGCTGCGAAGGCGCTGGGCGTGGGCGAAGCCGACGTGCTCGCCGCGCTCAGCGACGGTTCACTCAAGGGCAAAAAGATCGGCTCGGCTTGGCGCATCACGCGCGGGGCGTTGGAGGAGTTCTTGAAGAGCTGAACCGCTCCAGACGGGGCTGCTCATGACAAAACAGGAATTTATCGAAAGAACCCGTGCCCAGCAGAAACATGGGAACGGCTGGAGCATAGCTTTGCTGGCACTTTTCTTCGTCGCTCTCGGCGGTAACGCTTTCCTCGCGCGACACATGGATTCATTTCCGCCGCCTTGGAAGATCGTGTGGGCGGTTGCCTTCTTTGCGTTCTTGCTATCGCCCTTGCCGCTTATCGTCTGGATCTCACGTCGGGAGAGTCAGAAACATGGACTTCGCTGCCCCAGCTGTGACAAGGCCCTGCTCGGAGTGGGCGCTCAAATCGCCATCGCTTCCTCACACTGCGGCTACTGTGGGGCGAGGTTGTTCGACGCCGAATCGACAACCGCAACCCCCGCTAAGCCATGAGCGTTTCCTTCTACCAACTCCCCCACAGCCCCTACTGCCTGCCGATCACGCGGGTGCTGGAGGCGCTCGGGGTCCCGTTCGACGTGGTGAACGTCTCCAACGCCGACCGCAGTGACATCATCCGGCTCACGAACGGCGCCTACTACCAAGTCCCCGTCCTCGTGCATGACGGCAAGCTCGTCTTCGACGGCTCCGAGGTAGCCGCCGAGGTAACGAGGCGGACCACGACCGGTGAACCTCCGCCTCCTCACGTCGGCGGCTACGACGGCCTCGACGTGCCGCGCTACGTGGATCGCACCTGGGCGCAGGGGCGCCTCTTCCCCGCCGCCTTGGCCGGACAGCAGGCTATCCTGATTCCGCACATCGAGGGCGAGGTCGAAGGCGCGACCTTCAAGCTCGCGGACATCCATTACCTCCCGACGCTCACGGACCTCGTGGACCGCGTAATGGTGATCCGGCACAAGGAACGGCGTTTCGGCCGCGGCTGCGTGGACCAGTGGCGCGCCCATTACGAGCCGATGTATGCCCACGCCACGGAACTGTTGCGTCCGTTCGACGCGATGGTGGCTAGTCAGCCGTTTTTGCTCGGCCCGCAGCCCGTTTACACCGACTTCGCCCTCTACGGCGTGCTGGCGAACCTAACGTTCAACGGCTGGAACCCCTTCCCGCCCCTGCCCCGGCTGGCCGAGTGGTTCCAGCGAATGAAGGCGTTTCGTTTTTCATGAGCTTCCTTGAGCACTGGCCGGTCGCAGCATGCGCTTCGCGTCTTGGAGTGCGGGTGGCTTGCCACCGCTTTTCCTGCGCGCACGAGTCAGCGACGCGCGGAGGTTTGGTCACCCGATCCGGCCTGCCAAAGCGGCAGCTTCGCTTCGCTGCGCCGCCGCCCTCCAAGACGCTGGCGCGAATTCCCAGCACCATGTGCCCAGCACGTTTCCGCCATGAGTGACGCCGTTCCGCCGCCGCTGCCCCCGCCCACTGCGACCGCGCAGGGCAAATTCCACTGCCCGGCGTGCGGGGCCGAGGCGACGTGGAATCCCGCCAAGCGCGCGCTCATCTGCGGCTACTGCGGCACGGAGTCGCCCGCGGAACTCGAAACCACGCCGGGCGGCGATGCCGTCATCAAGGAGCACGACCTCGTCGCGGCGCTGCGCGGGCAGGACGCCAAGCGCGGTTGGCAGACCGAACGCGTGCAGGTGCTCTGCCAGAGCTGCCGCGCGATCTCCGTCTTCGAGCCCAGCCGGATCGCCCAACGGTGTGACTTCTGCGGCTCCGCGGCGCTGGTGCCGTATCAGGAGGCCAAGGAGGCGTTCAGCCCGGAGAGCCTGCTGGCCTTCAAGATCAGCGACGTGCAGGTGCGTGAGGCAATCCGGCAGTGGTATGGCAGCCGCTGGTTCGCGCCGAACGCGCTCGGGACGAGGGCGATGACGGACCAGTTGCACGGCGTCTATCTGCCCTACTGGACCTTCGACGCGAACGTGAGCGCGGATTGGCAGGCCGAATCCGGGTATCATTACTACGTGACGGAATACTACACCGACGCGAACGGGAACCGGCAGTCGCGTCAGGTGCAGCGGACGCGCTGGGAATGGAGCTCGGGCCACGTGGACCATTTCTTCGACGACGAACTCGTGTGCGCGTCGAAGGGCGTGGACCGCAAGCTGATCGCGGAGGTCGGCAGCTTTCCCACCAAGGAGCTCGTGCCGTATCAGGCCGGTTTCCTCGCGGGCTGGGTGGTCGAGCGATACCAGATCGACCTGCTGGCGGCGGCCCAGCACAGCCGCGAGGGCATGACCGCCAAACTGCATTCCCTCTGCGGCCGGCAGGTGCCCGGCGACACCAACCGCAACCTCCGGGTGTCACCGCATTGGTTCAACCAGACCTTCAAGCATGTGCTCCTGCCGGTCTGGCTGCTCACCTACCAATACCACGGCACGACCTACCATGTGCTCATCAACGGCTACACGGGCGCCATCGCCGGACGTTACCCGAAGAGCTGGGTGAAGATCTTCTTCCTCGTCGTTGCAATCCTGGCGTTCGCGGGACTCGTGGTGCTCTTCGGCAGCCGGCGTTGACCTCACGGTTTGTCTTCCCGGCGAATCAGCTCGGAGCGCAGCAACTGCCCGTCGGGGGTGAAGACGTGGATCGCGGCCTGTTCGGGATTCTTCGCCGTGAGCCGGAACACGGTGCGCCCGTCCTCGAACACCTCGTGGATCCGGCGCGGGTCCGAAGTGTCTCCCAAGGCCGTCTGCACTGCCTGCTGCAACGCGGGCGACAGCGCATCCAAGGGTTGCTCAAGGCTGCGCCGGACCACCTCGCCCTCGTCGTCCAAAGCCAACTCCAAGTGACGGCCGTCGGCGAGCATCGCCTCGGTGGAATAGAAGAAGCGGCCCTCGGACTGTTTGACGTGGGCGCCCTCCAGCGGGACATCGCCCAACTGCGCCCGGAAAGCGCCCAGAACCGCGGGCGGAAGACCTTCGGCCTCCAGCCAGCCTCGGCGAAGCTGGGGCGGCAATGGGGCAGTCGCCGCCGGAGGTGCAGCGACAGCCGAGCGGTCAGGCGTGCTCACAGCGTTGCGTTCCCGGCGCAAGGCAGCCACTTCACCGCGCAGCGCCAGAAGCTCATTCGCCCAGGCCCGATCGTTTGCGGGAGCCGTGGGTCGGGATTCGCCGGAGGCAGCCGTCGTCGCGGACAGCGCCGCCACGGTTTCACGCAGCGCGACGATTTCGCGCCGGAGTGCCCGTTGCTCCCGGAGCAACCAGCCGCCCGCCACGACCATCAGCAGGCACGCGAGAATCCAGCCCAACGGGAACGAACCTGAACGCGAATCGGACATGGGGCAGGCAAAGCAACGCCTAGCGCCGGTTGCCACCGAGCGGGCCGATGTCCTGCGTGGTCAGTCCGGGGCTTTGGACCACCTTGCTGAAGGCATTGGTCGTGACCGCATATTCAAAGCCCGTGCCGGTGCCGGCGGCGCCGAAGCGGCCCTGCTTGTCGAGCGCGATGAAGTTGATGGCGAGGTCGAAGCCCTTCGGATCGAGCCGGGCGATGCGCTTGATGGTCTCGATGCAGGCGTCCTGCGGATGCAGCCCCTGGCGCATGAACTCGACCACAAGGAACGAACCGCAGTAGCGCATCACGTTTTCGCCCAAGCCGGTGGCCCCCGCGGCGCCGACCTCGTTGTCCACGTAGAGGCCGCTGCCCAAGATCGGGGAATCGCCCAAACGTCCAGGCAGTTTGTAGCCCCAGCCGCTCGTGGAACAGCCGCCGAAGACATTGCCATCGGGCAACAGCGCGATCAGCGCGATGGTGTCGTGATTGCGCTTCAGCTTGGATTCCGCCTTCGCAGCCTGCTCTTTGGCGGCCTCCTCCTTCAGCCACTTCTTCCAGGCGGCCTTTTCCTTGGCGGACACCTTCGGGCCGCGCTCGTAGCCGTGCTGGGCCGCGAAGGCTTCCGCACCTTCGGCCACCAGCATGACATGCTTGGTGCGCTCCATGACCCCGCGGGCAATGCTGATGGGATGTTGGAAACCGGAAACGGCGCCGACGCTGCCGCCCCGGTGGCCCGGCCCGCTCATGATGCAGGCGTCAAGCTGGACAATGCCCGCGGCATTGGGAATGCCCGCCAGGCCGACGCTGCGGTTGGTCGGGTCGGCTTCGGTGACGCGAATGCCCTGCTCGATGGCGTCGAGGCCGGATCCCCCACCGCGGAGGGTTTCGAGCGCCTTTTCATTGGCCGGCTTGCCAAAGGGCCAGGTGGACACGATCAGCGGGGCCTGCCCGACCAACTGGGACCGTTCGATGAGCGGGGCACCGGTCGCCCGGTGGAACACGGTGCCGCCGGCGAACGACACGGCGGCACCCTTGAGAAAGCTTCGGCGAGGCATCTTGGTCACCTCGCGAGAGTGGCGGCGGCGCCGCATGGTGCAAGCCCGGGACGGGTCAGACGGAGACTTTTGCGGGGAAGGTCTCGGAGGACACCGCCGCCAGTGAACGATCATGCGCCTTCGCCAGCAGGGACAGCGAAAGCGCCGCTCCCAGGAGGCACAGAAACATGTCCCATTGCGTGTCCCACGGGTCGCCCTGCGTGCCGAGGAACTCGGTGGCACCGGCACCGGCAATCAGCGCCGTCCACCACTCGATGAATTCGTAGCACGCGCTGAACGCGAGGCACACCGAAGCGGCCAGGAACGGCAGCCACCGGCTCCGTCCGATGCCGCTTGTGCGCAACAGGAGTTCCCGGACCAGGATCACCGGCATGAAGCCCTGGGCGAGGTGCCCCAGTCGGTCGTAGTGGTTGCGGGCCAAACCGAACCACTCTTTGACCCAATCCCCGGCGGGCACCTTCGCATAGGTCCAATGCCCACCGACCGCGAGAATGATTCCGTGGATCACCAGCAAGCCGAGGCAAAGGCGCGACAGCGGGAACCGGCGCCGCGTTCCAGCCAACACCGCCAAGCCAAGCCACACCGGCCCATTTTCCGGGGCCCATGTAAGGCGATCCGCCTTGGGCGCCACGCCCAGCACGACCTGAACCGCGAGGGTGATCCCGACCATGGTTCGCAGGAACATGTCGGCACGTTGCGCCGACAATGCCGGACTGACGAGCGACATTCACCCGCAGCGCAAGGCGCAGTTGGCCCGGCGCCGCCAACCGATTATGATTGTCCGATGCCGCTTGTGCGCATCCTCGTGGACGGATACAGCCTGCTTCATCAGTGGCCGGAGCTGGCCCCTGGCGCGCCGCGGCATTCCGCCATGGCCCGGGAGGCACTGATCACGACGCTGACCGAGTATCGCGATGCCACCCATACCCCCATCACCATCGTGTTCGATGGCCAGGGAGCACCGGCCGGCACCCCCAAGACAACGTCCACGCGGGAGGTGGAAGTGCTGTTCTCCTCCGGGAACAAGACGGCCGACATGCTGATCGAGCGGGCCGCGTATCGATTCCGCGAGTTCGGCGAGGTCCTGGTGGTCACCGACGACCACGCGGAACGGGACACGGTGACCGGATTCGGCGCCCTTGCATTGAGCTGTGCGACGTTTGTCGCGCAGGTCTCAGGAACGCTCGGCGAGGCATCGACCGACCTGGCAACCTACAATCGACGCGAGCGCCAGCGGTTTCGCCAAGGGCGTTGAGGACTACCAAAGGCTCGCCACCCTTGGAGCATCGCCTATCCTGCGCCCAGTTGAACTTCCGGCCACTGATCCAATGCGTCATTCTCCTGCTCCTCGCAGGATTGGTCACGGCTGGTCTCCCTGCCCGAGCCCAGCTGTCGTCGGATTTCGAAAGCGAAATAGCCGCCTTTGAGGCAACGGATCGCAATTCCCCGCCCCCGCCCGCTCCGATCATTTTCGCCGGCTCGTCGTCCATTCGCATCTGGGACTCGCTCGCATCCGATTTTGCCGGCTGGCCGGTGTTAAACCGCGGATTCGGAGGTTCCCACTACCGGCACCTGTGGGAGCTTCGCGAACGCGTCATCCTGAAATACCGGCCACGGGCGGTAGTCCTCTATTCCGGCGACAATGATCTCGCCGACGGTTGGGCCGTCGATACGGTCGTGGGATACATGACGAACCTGGTCAACGCGATCCGAAGGGAATTGCCTGAAACCCACATCGCCGTGCTTTCAATCAAGCCCAGTCCTGCGCGCCTTTGGGCCATTGAACTGCAGAGGCGGTTCAACTCGTCGGCCCGTCAGTTCTGCAATGCCGGCACAAACCTGCATTTCGTGGACGTCGCTTCGGCCATGCTCGACCAAACCGGCCAGCCACGGCCCGAACTCTTCCAGTCAGACCGGACGCACCTGAACGCGATGGGATACGCCCTGTGGCGCGACCTCCTGGTCCGCGAGTTCGAACGGTGGGGATTGCCACGGAAGCCCCAATACCCAATCGTGCCAGTGGCTTTGGCGGTCGCGGTATTGCTGCTCACCCTCTCGGCCGTCGGCGTAATCCGCCGTTATCGGCCTAGGAACAGTTCCACACCATGAAGGCCAGATGGGTTGTTCCGATGGTCCTTGGGATCGCCCTGCTGTGGGTAACCTATCCCAAACGGCGGCCGGCAGTGCGCCTTCCGACGGGCAACGTTGCCATGCCGGCTTGGCAGATGACCGGAGTTGCCGGTGGCGTGGTTTCCTCGACGAACTTCGCCGGCAAGATCCTGGTGATGAATTTTTGGGCCACGTGGTGCCCGCCCTGTCGGGAAGAACTGCCGGAACTCAATGCGTTTCATCACGCAAATCTGACCAACGGCGTGGTGGTCATCGGCGCTTCTGTGGACGAGGGCGGCTCCGAGACCGTGCACCGGTTTGCCACGCGGAACGGACTGGAATATCCGATCCTGATGGCCACCCCTGCTATCCAGCTTGAATTCGGAAATGTGTCGATGCTTCCCACCACATTCGTGGTGGACCGCGAGGGACGGATGGTCGCCCGGTTTCTTGGGGCCATTACGCGCGATGACCTGACCGCAGCGGTCGCACCGCTCCTGGGTCAATCGGCCATTCGCAACCGGTGAGCCCGGGTTAATTCTCGTCGCGCGGTTCCGGCAGCAGGAACGCCACCGCCGCCGCCGGAACGAACAGCCAACCGGCCCAGAACAACGCCTGGTGGTAGTTGCCCACCGGCGCGTAAAGTTTGAACACGACCGTTCCGATCGCAGCGACGATTCGGCCGATGTTGTAGCAGAACCCGGCACCAGTGGTTCGCATGAGCGTTGGAAACAGCGGAGGCAGGCACATCGTGAACAGCCCGAACACGCCCTGAAAAACGCCAATGACGCCATACCAGCGAAGCATCTGGGCATGACTCCAGGCGGTGGAGCTGTGGAACGCCGCCAGCATTGCCAACGCATACCCGGAAAGCATCAGCACGATCGCCCTGCGGTAGCCCCACTTGCGCGCCAGCCCACCCGCAAGGTAGTTGCCAACGATCGACCCGCACATGATCCAGATCAGGGCAACGACGACCGCGTGGGTCTGGTCCGGTCCGCTGAGCGACTTCACCTCCGGCAACGCCCGGATGAGGCTCTGCTGCCAGAACATGAAGGCCCAATGGGCCGTCAGCGAAACGGCGCAGATGAGCATCGCCCGCCACGTCGTCGAAATCACGTCCGGTCCGAACAGGTCCTTCAGCGCCGGCGGCTTCGTGGCCCCAGCGGCTTGTTTCCACTCGCCCGTTTCAGGAACCGCCTTCCGGATCCACAGGGTGATCAATGCCGGCAGAATGCCCACGAGGAACACCGCGCGATGGCTGGCGCTTTCGGACATCCACCCGTGATTGACGACCCAGGAAAACGTCGCCCCGGCGGCGCACGCGAGCAGAACGCCGAGGTTCACCGCAGTTTGGAGGGTGGCCGCGATCCAGGGCCTCCATGATTTGGGCCAGGTTTCCGCCAACAAAGACGCCCCCACCGCCCACTCCCCGCCAATCCCCAAAGCCGAAAGGAATCTGCAAATCAACAGGTGCCACCACTCGGTGCAGAACGCGGACAACCCCGTAAAGCCGGCGTAGAAGAGTATCGTCAGAATCAAGGTCCGACTGCGCCCAAATAGATCTCCCATCCGTCCGAATAGCCCTCCACCCAGCGCCCACCCCACCAGGAACGCCGCTTGGATGAGCGACGCTTTGGTGTCCACGTCGGCCTTGGATGCTTGGCCTCCGCCCGCAAGCAGCAGGGCTGCGACGAACGGCGTCGCCACCAGCGTGTAGATGTGCATGTCCAAACCGTCGAATAGCCAACCAAGCCAGGCGGCCAAGCCGGACCGACGTTGCTGGGGTGACAGGTCGGCCAGTCGCTGAACGGGTGGATTCGAAGACGGCAACATACGGGGAGCACTGCAGTTATAGCCGGCTCCTGCCGCACGAAACAAACCGTTTCTCAATTTCCGACCACCTCGCTACGCGGCTCTCCCTCGCGGGCCGGTGAAATCAACTCGTGGCGTCGTGCGCCAAAAGTGACTGTTACCGGGCGGCGGGCGAAGGGGGCTTCGTTGCGCCAGAATGGGTGTTACCCATTGCTTCCCCCTGGATCGGCGGCGAAGGAAGCCGGGGCAAGGTGGCAGTCCGGCCTCCCTCGTGCCGTTCTTGGGGTGACGTGGCGTAGGCCGCGGGCCGTTCCTTTTCAAGCCCGCAGGAGCCGCCGCGCCTCGATCGCCTGCTTCTGCCGCTCGATCTCCCGCCCCAGTTGGAACGGGTTGAGGCGCCCGTGCAGAAGCTTTAGCTCGGCCTTCTTGGCAGCGGTCACCTCGGCCGCCGCCAGCACCCGCGCATACGGCGTCTGCGCGGCGCCATAGACGCGGACGGTCCGTTTCCCCTCGCGCCGCTTCTCCCGGAGCTTGTGCGTGGGCAGGAAGTGGTTTTGCAGCTGCCCCAGCGGGACCTTGCACAGGGCGTTGAGGAGCGGCACCGCGGCCGGGTCGTCGTAGCGCTCGTAGCCGAAGTGCTGCCGCACATGCGTCCAGTTGCGCTGCTCGACGTGCGCGTTGTCGTTCTTGCGATACGCCCGCGAGCGGGTGAGAAGCACGGGCTTCTTACGCTGCTGCAACCAGGCCGCAACATGGTGGTTGAGGAACTCCCCGCCGTTGTCGCTGTCCAGCCCGCGCAGCGGGAAGGGCAGGCTGGCCTCCACATCCTGCAACTGCGCCAGGGTGCAATGCTGGCCGCGGTTGGCCAGCGCCCGCTGCTCGGTCCAGTCGGTGCGGATGTCCACCCCGTCGAGCATCCAGACGTGCCGGTCGTCCAGGCAGCCGCCGCACAGGGCGACGGTGTCCACCTCCAGCCAGCCGGCCCCCTCCTCGTCCCAGCCGCCGCGGATGGGAATGCTCTGGCGCAGCAGGCTGCCGGGCCGCGTGCCGCCGCGCCGCGCGCGGTTCACGCGCAGCGGGACCAGCAGCCGGTCGAGCGTGCGTGCGCTGACGGCCAACAGGCTCGCCCGCAGGTCCGAATCCAACCGGCGGTGGTCCTGCTCGTAGGCCGGCAGCCATTCGGGCAGCAGCGCCGCCAGGCGCGAGCCGCACGGCTGCAGGGCCGCAAACCAGATCGGCTTGAGCACCGGCAGGAGCCGCGCGGGCTCGTAGTCCCGGGGCCGGCCGCGGATCACCGCCGGGGCGCGGACCGGCGGCGGCTGGGCGCGCAGGGCACGGATGGCCGCCTTGCGATGGTAGCCCAGCAGGGCCACTGCCTGGTCGAGGAGTTGACGTTTGAAGCCCGGCCCAGCCTTGGCGTATTGCCGCCGCAGCTTGCTCAGCACTTCCTTCCGGGTTTTCTGGCTCATGTCGTGGTCCATGTCGGGTAACACCGACTTCTGGCGCAACGACCGGGCCACTCAAACCGGCCAACCCATCCCCGGTAACAATACTTTTGGCGCAGATCGGTGGATGCGGAAATCACGAGGCGAGGGGAAAAAAGACTTTGCAAACGCCGTCGAGTTCCCCATTTTCCGCCCGCTTTTTGGGACGGGGCGTAGCGTAGCATGGCTAGCGCGCCTGGTTCGGGTCCAGGAGGTCGTGAGTTCAAATCTCACCGCCCCGACCATTCAAGCCCGCGGATGATCGGCGAATTCATCCCTTTGCGCACGTGGCGGAATTGGCAGACGCGCTACTTTGAGGTGGTAGTGCCGTAAGGCGTGCAGGTTCAAGTCCTGCCGTGCGCACCAACTGTGCTAAATCCAAGGCGAATCAGCTCCTACCGGGGGGGCGATTTGACTCAAAAGATTGTTACCGAAGCGGGGGAACGTGGCTGCGGGACAGCCCCGGTTGACTCAAAAACGGGTGTTACCGAGCCATGAGCACCCACATGAGTCAAAACACACGTCAGGAAGTGCTGGTCCAGATGCGCCGGCGTTACGCCGGCGCGGGCCGCAAATTCAAAACCCGACTGGTCACCGAACGGGTCGA
>CAIWAH010000312.1 GCA_903910585.1 uncultured Verrucomicrobiota bacterium | reverse complement strand
CGGCCCGCGCTCGTCACCGGGTTGTCCGCCACGGCGTTGGCCCAGGATGCCGGCACCGAGGCCGCCGCCGCCCTTGGTGCGGGCGCCGTGAAGTCACCTCCGGTTCCCGACTTCATCGAACACCTCGTGGATCTGCTGCTGGGCCTGTTCGGCGTCACCGGTTCGGGCAACACGTGGCAGCACTACGCCATCGCCGCCGCGATCCTGGTGATCTCCTACCTGCTGCGCAGCGTCGTTACGACCACGGTGTTCGGGCTCCTGAAGCGGCTCAGCGCCCGCACGGAATCCTCGCTGGACGACGAACTGGCGGTGACCCTGCAGAAGCCCGTGGCCGTGCTGATACCGGTGACCGGCGCGGTGATGGCGCTGAAGGTGCTCAAGCTTACCCCGGAAACGGACCGCGCCCGGCTCTACTTGCAGACCGTGGCCTTTGCGGTGGTGGGTCTCTGGACCGCCCTCGTGACGCTCAGCACCGTGCTCGACCATCTTCAGGTCGTCGCCCGCAAACGCGATCTGGGCGTGGCCGCGTTCATGCCGTGGATCAAGAAATCCCTGATCGCGCTGATCCTGATCCTGGGCGTGCTCCTGGCCGCGCAAAGCCTCGGGGCCGACGTGAAGGCGTTCCTCGCGGGCCTCGGCATCGGCGGCCTGGCGTTCGCCCTCGCCGCCCAGGACACGCTCGCCAACGTCTTCGGCTCGGTGGTCGTGGCGATCGATCAGCCGTTTCGCGTGGGGGAGTTTGTGCAGATCGGCGCCTTCTCAGGCACGGTGGAGGACATCGGGCTGCGCTCGACCAAGCTGAGGACGCCCCAGCGGACGCTCATCGCCATCCCGAACAAGACCGTCGCGCAGGAAGCCATCAACAACTTCGGGCGCATGCCCCAGCGGCGTGTGGACATGACCCTCGGAGTTACCTACGGCTCCACGCCTGACCAAATCGAAGCCCTCCTCCGCGACATCCGCGCGCTGCTGAAAAACGACCAGGAGGTCCACCAGGAATTCATCGCGGTGAATTTCGTCAATTTCGGCGCCTGCTCGCTCGACCTCCAGATCATCTACTTCACCGCGAATCCCGACCTGCTCAAGTCGCTGGAACTGCGCGAGCGGATCAACCTCGCGATCATGAAGCTGGTCGCGGCGAACGGCCTGAGCTTTGCGTTCCCGACGCAGACCATCGAGTTCGCCGGCGCGCTGGCCGAACGGATCGCGGCCGGCCGGAAGGAGTCGGCGGGTTGACGGCGCGGGGAAATTTACCGCCTCCCCGCCGTCCACAGCACCAGCGCCGGCACGGCCGCCCCCACGGCGAGCACCGCCCACGGCAGCCACGCCGGTTTGGTGAAGCGGAAGGCCAGCACCAAGCCCAGAACCGTGCTGGCAATCATCGCCACCGACATCGTCACCACGAGCCCCTTGAAGAGTTGGGGCGATGCCTTCTGCCGCAGCACGCCGGTTTCGGGGAAGATCATGTCGGTGTGCACGACCCGGAACTTCTGGAGCAAGGTCTCCGCCTCGCCCGGGGACTTCAGGCGGTCCGGGTCCACGGTCTGATACCAGCCGGTCGCGATGAAGAAGAGCAGCAGCGGCGTGAAGAACACGCCGAGGTGCAGGTGCAGTTGACGGAGACGCTTCATCGCCGCGAGGGGGCCGTCACTTGACTTCCGGAATCCACAGCTTCTGCCCCACGAAGATCTTCTTCGGGTCCTTCAGCTTCGGATTCGCCCGCAGCACGTCGGCGGTCTTCACCTTGAGCGAATACTTCTGGTTGTAGGCCTGGATGATCGCGCCGATGGATTCCCCGCTGGCGACCACGTGCTCGTAGCCCTCGGTGGGGAGCGGCGTCTGGTGGTCAATTCCCCGGTCAATGGGCGCGGGCTCGGCCGGCTTGTCCCGTTTCTTGTTCGTCGGTGGCGGCTCGGACGGCACCTGGATCGGCTTGGCCGCCAGCTCGGCGAGGTCCTTGAGCTGACGCTGCACCAGCTGGGCATCGGACTGGCGCTTGGTGTCCACCTCGCGGACAGACTCGATCACCTTGACCAGCTCGGCCCGGGACACGTTGTCCTGGCCCACGCCGGCGAGCCTCTGCTTGAGCGCGGCGTTCTCCGACTTGAGCTGCGACACTTCCTGCCGCAGGGCTTGGAGCTGCCCGCGGAGGGTTTCCAACCCTTCGGTCAGGGATTCGGTGGTGGCATTGAGGCGACGGATCTCCTCGGCGGCGTCCTGGGCGACCAGCGGAAGGGCCGGCGCGGCCAGCAGCGCGGCCGCGAGCAGGGGGGCGGCAAAGCGATTCATGGCGGCGAAGCTAGGAACCCGTCCCCTGCCCCGCAAGAACCGCCCGAAGGAGTTGTTCACCGGCAGCAAAAAGGCGGAGGCAGCCCCCCGGCCCGCCTCCGCCGCCACGGTCCTGTGCGCCCACCTCAGGTTTTTCGCCGGCGGAACCAGGCCCACAGCCCGCAGCTTGCCCCCACGAAGATCACGCCTGTCCCGGGTTCGGGAACCGCAGTCACGCCCAGGGAGGCCCCATCGACGTCGTAACTGAAATCCGGATCGGTCCCGTAGGGCACGTCGAGCAGGTAGGAGAGCGAGTAGACATACGTCCGGGAGGCATCCAGTTCGACCGTGCGCGGCCCGCTCCCCGCCGCCATCTGCAGCGGGCTCATCGGGCCGTTGAGCTCCGCGGTGAGCCGTTCGTGGACCGGATCCGCCAGGGCGGGCAACGCCGGCAAAGTCAGCCGGTAACGGCCGCCATCCGGCTCGCCGAGGAGCAGGTAGCTCAGCTCCACGTGGATGCTCAGGCTGGCGGGTTTGGGCGGCGTGCCGATCATCGCCTGCTCCGCGCTCCCGCGGACGTCAAACTGGATGCGCAGGCTGTCGGGCGCGGTGGGGCCGCCGTTCGTGTAGGTGAACCGCGCCCGGGCATACCCGTAGTCCTTGGCCAGCGGGCTCGACGGCGTGACCTGGCTGAAGACCGTCGCCGAATAGGTCCCGCCCACGGCCGAAACCTCGACGATCGGCGGGCTGTCAATCCGGTCCACATCCATAACCGACCCCGAGCTGCTGTAGTAGAACACCGTGGTGTCCGCCTTCAGCCGGATTGCCTCCGTGCCCCGTTGGCTGACGAGGCCGGTGAACGCCTGTCCCCACGCGTCCGGGGCCAACACGAGCACCGCGAGGGCGCTTCCCATCCAATGATTCCGCTTCACCCAGATGCATCCGCGAGGTGAGGCGCAGTTCTTTCCGGAAATCTTCGGGAAAGTTGGCCGGGCATCGGGGCGGCGTCGCCTGACCGGAAAACAAACGGCCGCCGGAAGTGTCCGGCGGCCGGGGCGCGATGAACCAAACGGGATCAGCCGCCGACTTCGGCGCGCGCCTCCGCGGCGAGCGCGGTCGAGAGGTAACGCTCGCCGGTGGAGCACGCGATCGTGACGATCACCTTGCCCTTGTTCTCCGGGCGCTTGGCGACTTCGAGCGCCGCCCAGACGTTTGCCCCGGTGGAGATGCCGACGAGGATGCCCTCTTCCTTGGCCAGGCGGCGGGCCATGGCGAACGCGTCGTCGTTGCTGACCTGCACGGTCTCGACGATCTGCGGTTCGCCGTTCGGGCCCTTGAGGCGGAGATTTTTCGGCACGAAGCCCGCGCCGGTGCCCTGGATCTTGTGCGGACCGGGTTTCACAGTCTCGCCCTTGAGCGTTTGCGTGATGACCGGCGAATCCTTCGGCTCAACCGCGATGGCGGTGAAGCTGGCCTTGCGCGGTTTGATGTATTCAAAGCTGCCCGTGATGGTGCCGCCCGTGCCGACCGCGGCCACGAGGACATCCACCTGGCCGTCGGTGTCTTCCCAGATTTCAGGGCCAGTCGTGGCGCTGTGAACGGCCGGGTTGGCGGCGTTCTCGAACTGCTGCGGGATCCACGAGTTGGGCGTTTCCTTCGCCAACTGCTCGGCGCGCGCGATCGCGCCCTTCATGCCTTCCGTGCCCGGGGTGAGCACCAGCTTGGCGCCCAGCAGCGCCAGGAGCGTCCGGCGCTCCAGCGACATCGTCTCCGGCATCGTGAGGATCAGCTTGTAGCCCTTGGCGGCGGCCACGAAGGCCAGCGCGATGCCCGTGTTGCCGGAGGTCGGCTCGATGATGACGGTGTCCTGCTTCAGGATGCCGCGCTTCTCGGCGTCCTCGATCATGGCCATGCCGATCCGGTCCTTCACCGAGCCCAGCGGATTGAAGAACTCGCACTTGAGCAGGACCTGGGTGGACGGGTCCACGCCCGCGGACGCAGGAATGCGGTTGAGGCGCACCAGCGGGGTGCGGCCGACGGTTTCAACGATGTTCGAGTAGATGCGGCCCATGGTGACGGAGCGGTGATGTGATTTTTGCGAAGTGCGGCGAGGTTGGCCGAACGGGCGGACCGGGCAAGCCGGTTTTGCCGCTTGGTCCGGCGCGGGCCGTGTCGTCCAATCGGCGTGCGATGTCCGCCGCCGACCGTGCCCGAGTCACCTTCCGCCGCGACTGCTGGCGGATGCTGGCGGTCGGCGTGCTGGAATCGGCCGGGCACACCTTCCTGCTCCTCATCGCGGTGCTGCATTTCCAAGCCGGGGCCGTGCCCAAGGCCCTGATCGCGGCCGGCGGCAGCGTCGGCCTGCTGTGCTCGCCGGTGGCGGTCAGCCTGGTGACGCGCTGGCGCTGGCCGGCCACGCTGGGCGCGTCCCGCCTGCTCTGGATCGGGGCGGCCGCGTGCGTCGTGGCGGCGGCCGTGAACCACCTGTGGGTGTTCGTGCCGGCCTGCGTGCTCGCGATGACGGTCGGCTCCGCAATCGTGCCGCTGATGACGCAGGTCTATCAGGACAACTACCCGGGCGAATCCCGCGGCAAGCTCTATGCCCGGACCTTCTCGCTGCGCATCGTCGGCGCGATGCTGTTCGCTTGGGCCGGCGGTCGGTTCCTCGATGCCCGGCCGGACCGGCACACGGTGCTCCTGCTGGTGTTCGCCGCCGCCTTCGCCGTCGCCGCCGTGGCCATCGGCGGCATCCCCTCGCAGCCGCTGCACGACTCCGGCGCCGCCCATCCGCTGCACGCGCTGAAGTATGTCCGCACGGACCGCGTGTTCCGGCACACGCTCATCGTCTGGATGTTCATGGGCTTCGCCAACCTGATGATGCTGCCGATGCGCGTCGAATACCTCGGCAATCCCAAGCACGGCCTCGCACTTTCCGCCGCCAGCATCGGGCTGCTGACCGGCGTGATCCCCAACTTCGCGCGGCTGATCATGAACCCGGTGTGGGGCTGGCTGTTCGACCGCATGAACTTCTTCGGCCTGCGCTTCACGCTGAACATGGGCTTCGCGCTCGGCATCGCGGCCTTCTTCACCAGCGACACCTGGCCCGGCCTGATCACCGGCGCGGTCATTTACGGCATCTCCAACGCCGGCGGTGACGTGGCCTGGGGCCTGTGGGTGACGAAGATCGCCGCGCCCGAACGCGTGGCCGATTACATGAGCGTCCACACCTTCCTCACGGGCATCCGCGGCGTGCTGGCGCCGCTCATCGGCTTCCAACTGCTCCAGCACTTCGCACCGACGGCCCTGGGCTGGTTCAGCGCCGCCCTGATCGCGGTCGCCACGCTGATGCTGATCCCCGAGATCCGCCGCACCGTCGGGCTGCGCCGCGGCCAGCTGCTGACCGAGGAAGTGACGGACTGAACGGTGTCAGGCAACCGCCAGCGGCAGGATCTCGATGATCTCCGCCAGCGTTTCGCCGGTCTCGGCGCGGAGCGTGTTTTGCCGGCCGTAGAGGACTCCGCTCCGGACAACACCGAACGCTGCCGCGATGAAGTCATCCATCGCGAACCGCAGGTAGGCCGACGGCCGGCTCGTGTAGCGGACCCCGGCGGCGTTGAGAATGCCGCCGAACGGCAGGTGCTCGGCGAGGATCAGCTCCCGGCAACCTTCCGGCAGGGCACCCAGTTGGATCTTGATCGCGCCGAACTCGACGGGCCGGTCGGAACCGTCGAGCTCCAGCACGGACTCGCGCCAGTAGGCGTCGCCGTCGCGGTAGCTGGAAAGCACGCGCAGGTGGATGGCACCGCCGTGGAACTGTTCCAGCGTGCGGGTCATGTCGCGCTCGTGGACCAGCAGCGACCGGCAGGGCTCCGGCATTTCGGCACCCGCGATCTCCGTGAACTCCGGCAACGCGCGGCCCTGCCGGAGGTAGAATTCATCCAGCGGCTGGACGGCGGCGCGGTGGCTAACGTTGGCGGTCATGGAACTGGCCAGCAGCGAATAGTCGGCGTCAGGGACGGAATGGCAACGGCCAACTGCCCATGCGGGATCAGTGCCGGATCGCAGTTCCAACCAGGCCGAGCCGTTTGCGGTCGGCATCTGAGCGAAGTCCGATCCGCTCGAACGGGATGGCCTGAAAGCCGGTGCTGAAGGCCGTTGAGCCGGGCTTCAGCCGGAAGTCCTGTTTCGCCGGATTCACCAGCTGCGGATCACCGGAAGTGAAGTTGTCGCGGACCTCGAACCCTTCCGCCTTCGCGTGCCAGCCAAGATCGAGCCACTTGCCGACGCAGACGTTGCGGGCAACGACATTGCCTTCGGCCGGGATGCCCTTGAAGTCATCCTTCGAACCGTAGAGGGCATCGAGCGCCCGGATCGCGGGATAGCGACTGCGGTAAAGTTCCGCCGGGACCGCGGCCAACTGCTGGCGCATGTAGTCGTTGACCATGCTGCGCCACACCGGCGACGCGTCGAGTCCGCGGGCATCGGCGCGGACGGCGGGATCACAGTCCACGAACAGGTTGTTTTCCACGCGGTGATCGCGGCCGCCGCCGATGAACATCGCCCAGTGGACCTTGTAGAAGACGTTGCCGAAAACTTCGGTGCCGCTCACGCAGTCGTCCATGTAAACGCCCATCGAACCCATGCCGACGCCGCCGGTCTCGTGGATGAAGTTATGGCGAATCCGGTTGCCGCGGAACGAGTAGTCACGGCCGGTGTAGATGGCACCGACGTCGCCCGTTTCGAGCGCGATGTGGTGGATGTCATTGAACTCCATCAGGTGGTCGTTGCCCCAGAAGAGGATCGCGCAGTGCGGATGGTCATGGATGTGGTTGTGCGACGCGCGCAGGCCGACACCGGTCAGGGCGATGGCCGGCACGTAGCACTTCGACCAGCGGCCCTGGCGCTGGAAGTGGCAGTTGTCCACGAAATGGCCTCCCGGCGTGAGCGTCTGACGATCGCCGCCGGTCAACGACACGCCGCCGTCGCCCGTATCGAACAGGTCGCAGCTCACGACGCCGTGACCGGTGCCGCCCTCCACGATCACGCCGCTGTTCCCCAGGTTGCGGAGAATGCAGCCGACAATCCGGTTGTTGGTCCCGCCGCGGATCTCCACGCCGTTGCCCCGGGTCGCTTCCAGCACCAGGCCGCGGAACTGGACATGCGAAACGCCGCTGAGCTGCACCAGCGGCTGGTCGAGCAGCGAGAGCGTGACCTCCGCGCCCGCGGCCCCGTCCGGCGGCCAGAAGTAGAGTTTGCCCGCGGTCCGATCGAGATACCACTCACCGGGCCGGTCCAGTTCCTCCAGCACGTTGAGGAAATGGAAGCGCTGTCCCTTGCGAAAGCCGTAGAGCCCGTGAGGCGGCGCGGTGCGGATGAACCGCCGCTCGCGGTCGAGTTCGGCGATGCGTTCGTAGGAATTGGCCCAATCCCACGCCCAGTAACCGTGAACCCAGATGTCCGCCGGATCCTGCCAGCGGTTCGGCCGGTCGCCGGAATACAGGAAGCCGCCGGGAGGCTCGCCGATGTTGCCGCCGTGATCGTCGTTTTTGCCCGACCCGGCCGGGAATCCGGCAAGGCGGTCGAATTCGCCCTCGTTCGGCCACCGCGCCAACGTCATCGGCCGGCCGTCGAAGAACAGTTCGCAGTGCGCCGTCGCGGTGCCACGGCTGAAGCCCCGGGACTTCATCTCGCCGAAGTCCGTGATGCCGAGCGCACGCAGATCCAGCTCCCGGACCTGGGGGCGGACCGCCTCGTCGAAACGCCGGGCGACCGCGGCGTCGGCCACGGGACTCCAGCGGACGACCGGCGGGAGCGCGACCCCGCCGAGCCAGCGCACCCGGTCATCCTTCCACGCCCGCCAGACGATGGGTGCCGCGGGGCGGCCGGAATCGGCCTCGGCCAGTTCGAGCGCGTTGGTCCGCCGGTAATCGCCGCCATGCAGCCAGACCGTGAACTCGCCCTTGGGCAGCTGGCCGGCTGCCCGGCGTTCCCGGACGGCGTCCCGGGCGCGTTCCAGGGTGGCAAACGGCCGGCCGCGCGAACCCGGATTGGCATCGGAGCCGGAGGGCGCGACGTGGAAATCGGCCTGAACGGCCAGGGCACCGGCGAACAGGGCCAGCAAGCGAGGGAAACGCATGGACAAGGCGACGAGGTTCAATGGTCCGGCTATTTGGAGAGAATCGTCAGGAGCGAACCGTGGAAACCCAAACCGACCCTATTCTGGGTTTTCCAACAGCTCGCGAAGCCGGGGACAAAGTTCCGGAGGCAACCGGTCAAGCCACGCCTCATCAAGCAATCCGAGTTCAATCAGGTCCCGCAGGTGGGTGCGGTCCTTGTCCCGGAAGGACGTCAGCTTCATCCGAACCAGAGCAGGCAGGCTGACCAGACGGAACCGGTCTGCCTCTTCGGATTCCGAGATGTCCGGCGCCGGCAGCAAGTTGTCAGGCCGGACCTTCTCACCTGCCAGCACAACATGGATCGCATCGCGCACGCTGGCATCCGGACCATCGAGGAACACATCGAGCCCTCCCGGTTGTCCCAGCGCCGAAACCCGGCGGTAAACGAACCCGGCCTTGGCAAGGGCAGCTTCGGCCAACGCCAAGTCAGAGCGCCGGAGCAGGATGTCCACATCCCGGGTGTTGCGCACTGCCGCCTCATCCACACGGGACACCCACGCGGCCACGGCATTGCCTCCGGCAACGGCGTAGGGAACCCCCGCTTCGTTCAGCGCCGCGGCCGCCCGCAACAGTCGTTCGCGCACCTTTTCCACGGCGCGAATCATCCGGTTCCACGACACCGGGGCAAGTGCAGCCGTTGTCATTTCGGAACTGAACTTAACGTCCTCACCGCAATGAAACCAGTCCGCTTTGCCGGGCGTGACGTTGTCCGGCGCAACGACAACCGATTTGTCTCCGGGGATCACCCCCTGGCCCGCCACAGGGCCAGCGTGGTGAACGCCGCCACGGCCGCCGCGTAGCCCAATATGCCCACGCCGATGGCGAAGGGCACGAGCCGCCATTCGGCCGTCGCCATCAGCGCCACCCCCACCGCGGCGAACAGCACGGCTTCCCCCAGGAAGCATCCGCCCGGAAGAAACCGCGGACTCTCGGCGATGCGGTCCGAGATCCAGCACCGGTAGTTCACCTCGCCCATCGTGCGCATGAGCCAGGCGGACTGGAGATTGCGCGCCGCGACCAGGAAGCTGGTCGTGGTGAGTGCCAACGCGAGCAGCGGCCACAGCCCGAAGCCAACGGCCAGGGCCAGATTCAGCGGAATGCCAAACTTCCAGCCCAGCCGTCGCGCCACCGGATTGCCTTCGAGCACGAGGTTCGGCGTGGCGATCCAGGTGGACAGCAGGTCGCAGGTCCGGCCCACCAGCACCAAAGCGGCCAGCAGACACCAGCGGTCGGAGCCAAAGCGCACAAAATCATCCAGCGTCATCGCCGCAGAGGATTTCACGGCGCCGGCGCCGGCCCAAGTCCGGACCGGAGGTCCTTCCGCCATCGAACGAACGCGCCCCTTCCCGACAGCTGCCGGCTGCACGGATGCCTGCCCGCCGTGCCTTTTCGCCGCGAGCCGCAGCCTTGACGTCCCCGCCGAGCCTCCTTAACTCACGCGACGTTCAACTATGCCGACCTACGAATACTCCTGTGAGAAATGCGGGCACGAGTTCGAGTGCGTCCAGTCCATGAAGGACGCCGCACTCACCACCTGCCCGAAGGACGTCTGCCCGAAGAAGTCCTGGGGCAAAGGCAAGGTGAAGCGCGGCATCGGCTCCGGCGCCGGCCTGATCTTCAAGGGCAGCGGCTTCTACATCACCGATTACCGCAGCGAGGGTTACAAGTCCGCCGCCAAGAGCGACGCCGAGGCTGCCAAGCCGAAGACCGAAACGAAGTCCGAGGCCAAAGCCGAAGCCAAACCGGCAGCGCCCGCCCCGGCGGCCAAACCCGCGGCCAAGAAAAAGGGCTGAACGGCCGTGGCCGTGGCCGTTCCAACCCGAGTGAACTTTCCCCGCCGTCCCCGTGGCCGCCCCGGTCTGCTCGCCGTCGGCACCGGCCTGTGGCTGCTGGCGCTGCCGGGATTCGCCCAGGCTCCGGCCTTCGGCGACGCGCCCGCAGTCGCCAAATCGGTGAGCGGCCAGTTCGTCATCCACGGCCGCGAGGGCATCCAAGCCCGCAGCGGCCGAGAAATTCGGCCGGTCGGAGACGATCCCGTCATCGAACTGCGACCGGACCTGCTCACGGTCTCCTCCGAACGCATCAAGCGGGCGGTGCTTTCCCGGCTGGACCTGAAGGACTCTTGGCGCGGCAAGATCCATCTGCATCTGCACCGGCAGCCGTTGGTCGAACGGCCCGTCGCCATCCGCCCGCAGGTCTTCCGCGACGGCTGGCAGTTTCACGTCGCCCTGCCGGACAAGATCGAATGGCCGCGCCTGGTGCGGGCGATCACCGAGGTTGTGCTGCTGGAAATCGCCAACCGCGAAAACGTCTCCACGGTCTGCGCCCAACCCCCGCTATGGCTGGCCGAAGGCATGGATGCGCTGGTGATCGGCGAACACGGGCGCGAGCTGGTGATCGAATCCCAGACATCGCTGAACCGTTCCAGCCGGAAGGCCGACCCGCTCCGCGACAGCCGGGCCGCGCTGGCGGGACAGGAACCCGCGGGCTTCTCGGATCTGACCCTCGCGACCGTGGACCAGCTGGCGAACCCCGCGGAGTTCGCCCGTTTCCGGGCCAACGCCGCCCTGTTGGTCCATGCGCTGACCGCCGAAACCCGTCGGCAGCGCACGGTTGAGTTCATCCGCAACCTGCCGGCGGCGCTGAACTGGCAGACCCCCTTCCTTCACGCCCACCGCGCCGAAATTGCCAACCTGCTGGAGGCGGAGAAGTGGTGGGCGGTAAACGCCACCCATGAACTGGCCCAGGACCCGGCCCTGTTCTGGTCCCCGCGCCAGGTCGTCGGCCGCCTCGAGGAGATCCTGCGGGAAACTGCCGCCGTGCGCTCCACCGGCACCACCGCCACGGAAACCCTCCCGCTGGCCAAGGTCGTGACCGATTGGGAACTGAGCGCCCAACAGCCGGTGATTGAACGCAAACTTTCCCAGCTCCAGCTGCTGCTGATGCGCACGCCGAAGGAGCCCGAATCGCTCCGGCCGCTGGTGACTGACTGCTTCCGGACCCTCGACCGCTATCTCGCCGAACGGACCGGCGGGAACTCCGGTGCCGCCGGCCGCGGGGAGGTGACCGACCGCACCAAGGTGG
>CAIWAH010000311.1 GCA_903910585.1 uncultured Verrucomicrobiota bacterium | reverse complement strand
TAGGTCACGGTCACCGAGTCGGTGACGCCCGCCAGCGGATTGCCCTTCCGGTCGAGACCCACGAGGACCAGGTTGTTGAACTGCTGGGTCAGCGGCACGGTGACGCTGAAGGTGGTGAATCCGGTCCAGGTCACCGGATAGACGACACCATTCACCGCGAGGTTGGCCACCGCCAAAGGTGCGGTGCCGGTGATGGTGGTCTGGGCGGCGGCCGAGGTGAAGTTGTTGCCGCCGTTCGACGTGATGGCGAGCGCGGCTGCGTTGGCGGCGTTGATCTGGTTTTGGATGTGGGTCCGCCGGGCGTTGAGATAGCTTGTGATCGGACCGGTCGGGCTCAGGCCGCCGATACCATTGCCCAGCTGGGCGGCGCGGTAGGCATCCACGACGGGCTGGAACCGCTCCGGCAGCATGGGTCCGTTGACGGCGTCGATATAGGCCCGCCAGAGCATGCGGCGGAACGTGGGGTTGTCGTAGAGCTTCGAGTTCGCGATCGGGTCCTGCCCGCCCCAGAGGCCACCGGTCGGGCCTTCGCCGTCGCCGAAGATGAAGTCCAGATCCCACGGGAAGATCACCGCCGGCCGGCCGGGTTGGCGGAAGAGATACATGTTCTGGCCGACGCTGAAGGTCCAGGCGTCCCAATTGCCCATGATGCGGTTGTAGGCGAACACGCGCATCCACTCGTCCACGTCGCCGTGGGTGAGCATGCGCTGGACGAAGTCGCTGCCCGAATTGTTGGCGGCGTTCACGAGGTCAAAGATCGTGGTGTAGTCGCTTTCCGGAACGCGCTGGGCACGGCGTTCCCAGTTCCAGCGGTAACGGGCCAGCTTGAGCTGACCGAGGCTGAGGTAACGTTCCAGCGTGGCCTGGATGGAATTGAAGCCACGATTGTCATCGTTGAACTCGAACCAGATCGAGATCTTGTAGAGATCGCCCTCTTCGCCGGAATCGCTGTGGTGCTCGGCGTAGCGGTGATCCGGCTCCTCCAGATCCTCGATGATGTTGGCGTAACGGTTGCCGTTGAAGAAGAAGTGCAGCGGATTGCCGTTCAGCGACGGAATGCCGAGTTCCTGGCCCAGCCAATAGGCAAGGCGACCACGCAGGCCGGTGCTTTCGCTGCCACCGTTGCCCGTCTGGGAGAACAGCCGCTCGCGGGCGCCGTGAAGCAGGCTGTCTTTCGGGACGACCGCGGTGAGGTCGCCGGCACCGCCGTGATAGGGGCTGCCCTTCTCGCGGAAGAGCGCGTTGTAAACGACCCGCCGGTTCCCGTAGACGATGGTGCAGGGGCGGTAACGGTTGTTGAGCGGATTGCCGTCGGCCGGCCCCTGATTTGCCTGAGTGGCCCAGAGGTGGGCATGGGGGAAGGAGCCAAACGGAATCTCGTCGCCCCAGCGGATGAGGGCCTCCTCGGCCGGGGCCGTGGGCGGGAAGACAGACGTCGCGCCTGCGCCGTCCGTTGATTCAATCCGGAACGCGACGAGCGTGCCCGCGGAGCGGCCGGTGATACGGCCGGTGAAAAGGCCGTCGCCGGCCACCGCGTCGCCGGCAGTGCCGTCGTCGCGCATGGCCACCGTGGTCAGCGAAGTTTGCGGGTCAACGCGGAAACGGAGATTCAACGTGGTGATGCCCTCGGGATCGGCGACCCGGGCGGTGACCAGGACCGCCTCGTTGTTGCGCGGCAGGGCGGGCGTGTGGGTCACGTCGTAGATGGCGGGACCCGCGTTGGGCACCGCGGTGCTGTTGGCCTGTCCGGGCGATCCGAGGTTCGTTGGCACCGTCATGGACGCGGCGAAGTCGAGATAGTTTCCGTGCAGACGGAACAGCAGTTCCGGCCAGCCGCGCTGCCATTTCACCCGGGCGCGGATGGTGGCGGTGTCGTTGCTGATCAGGGAGGTGGGAATGGTGGTGCGGATCGAATTCGGGCCGGTGTCGAGGCCGCCGCCGGTGCTCACGAGCAGGCAGCGGGTGCCGGCAAACGCCCCGGTGCTGACGACGCTGGAGGTCGCGTGATTGCCGTTGAACTGCCAACCGGTCGCCCCGGACTCGAAGCCGCCGTTGGAAACCAGATTGGCCCCGGCACCCTCGACCAGCTCGATGTCGTCCACCAGGCATTCGCCGTTGTTCAACAGGCCCAGGAACAGACGGTCGGCCGAATAGGCGGTGTTGCCGTTGTCGAGCCGGCCGGTGAAGGAAACCTGTGTCCACTGGGCCTTGGAACGTTCGTCGGAATCACCCCAGTTGGCGCCCCGCATCGGATCGGCATCGGGATCCCTGAGTTCAAGGCTGGAACCGCCGCCGTCGGCCCATTTGCCCCAGGCCCCGCCGGTTTCGTAAGGGACGTCGGCGACGGCGATGTGGATCACGTTGGTGACCAGGTCACCGAGTGCGTTGGTGGAAATGACGTCATCCGGCATCGTGAGCACGACCCGGTCGCCGCCGTTGCCGAGGCTGCCGGAGAAGTCCCCGAACGCGTTGCCGGCGTTGAGCTGGGCGTAGTTGGTGAGCAGGCGGGCGCGGTTCTTCGCGACCACGGCGAATCCGCCCGGGGCGAGCGAGGCGTTGGCCGGGAACGTGAAGCCGATGCCGGATTCCAGCCGCCAGCCGGCGAGGCTGACGGTGGTGTTGCCGCGATTGTGCAGCTCGACGAACTCGTCGTCATCCAGTCCGGAGATCGGATTATACATGATCTCGTTGATGACGATGGATTCCGCGCGCAGTTCGGCATTGGCGGCGCCGGGTGTCGGAACCGCGAGTCGCCGGATGCTTTCGGAGCCGTTGGGGAACCGCCCGCTCGCCACGCCGTTCTCCTGGCCGCCGAACTTGATCGCATCGAGCACGCTCAGCCCGTTGGAGCTGACCAAGTAGATTGTCTCGCCGTCCGAACTGAGGCGGAAGCCGAGCTGGTTCTGGTCGAAGGCGACGTAGCCGCGGCCGGCCAGCGTGGTGCCGTCGGGAATGCGGAAGCGGTTGGTCGCCGGATCGTCGGTCAGGAAGCAGCCGGACAGGTCGGCGGCGTTGAGGGAGCGATTGTGCAGTTCGATGAAGTCGAGCTGCGGATCGTCCGTGTGGGCGAGGAACTCGTTGATGACCACGTTGGCCGCCGGATCGGCGATGACTGGGTCGGGGGTTCCGGGCGAGCCGCCGTGGCGCATGCTGGCGGACCAGGCCTTGGAGCTGGCCTCGCCGTAGCTCGGCGAGGTCAGCACCAGCGAGGGCCCGGCGCCGTCGGCCGCGACCGGCCACGGCGAATCGGTGCCGAATTCCACCTCGAGCTTGAGCGCGTCGAGTTTGTCCCGCAGGCGCACCACGTCGCCGCCGTTGTTGAGCGCGCCGGTGAAGGGCCCGAGCACACCCGTGAGGCCGTAGGCGGCCTGGACTGCG
>CAIWAH010000310.1 GCA_903910585.1 uncultured Verrucomicrobiota bacterium | reverse complement strand
GACCTGTTCCGCGAAGAACACGTTCCGGCGGCGCTTCAGGCTGTTCACTTCGTTCCCGAGCGTCGCGTACGTCGCGTTCTTGCTGTAGTGCCGGAAGCCGTTCTCGAGGATGTGCCAGAGCTTCACGTAGCCGCCGACGCGGTAGTTCGCGCCGATCTCCAGCGTGGCCGTGCCGGCCTTGGACCCCTTGCGGGCAAACCGGATCCGGGCCTGCTGGCCGTCCGCGATCTCCCCGGTGACGAGGCCGCGGCGACGCTTGGCGGCCGCCCAGGCGCGCTGGAGATCCTTGACCACCGGCGCAGCCGCCCGGCGCAGGGACACCTGGTAGGCGCGCTTGCGGGCCTTCTCGCTCATGGCGAGGAGGCGGGCCTTCACCGTCGCGGCGTTGAGCACGGCGCGGATCATGCTGGTTCCGGTGCTCCGAATCCGTCCGCAGCATCGACCTCGGTCGCCGTGATCCGGAGGCGCCGCTTGCGGCCGCTGTCGGGATCGACCACGCCGGAAATGTTGTAAAGGCGGTTGTCCGACATGTCGCGCAGGCGGCCGCCTGCCGTGATGGACGGGTGCCAGGACGCTTCGATCACCACGTCCGTGCGGATGGCGACCCCCATGTCATCCATTACCTCGCGCTGGGTCGGCGTCTTGACGCCGGCAATGACGACGACCGCCGTCCAGGTGGTGGACTGCTGGCCGACCGTGTTGGCCGTGACCGTCGGGTTCTGGTACTCGAACGCCTCGCGGCGGTATCCGGCGCCTGCCATCCGTCACCCCACGCTGTTCGGGTTGAATTGACGCCGCAGCGCGTCGGTGAACCACGTGCTCGGGGTGACGGCGTCGTCGCCCCGGAACCCGTAGAGCTGCCCGACGCGCTCCATGAGGTAGACCTTCTCCGAGTCCTTCAGGTCGTTCTGCACGCGACCCGTCGCCGTCGTGTACTCGTCCCAGGCGGCGCTGATCATCTGCGCGATGATCGCGTCGTCCTGCGCGTGGCCGATCTTGAGCCATGCCTTGCACTCGGCGGTAGTCGGAATCGTCGCCATCGTGTGCCTTTCGCGTGTCCGCCGGGCGGGAGCCGAAGCCCCCGCCCGGCGGCAGCGTGATGGGAAGGATCAGGCCGAGATCAGCACCTTGATGGCCGAGGTGTCGACCGGCTTCGCGTCGCACCGCATCCGGCTCGAGTAGCGGATGAGGCCCGAGCTGCGCTGGGAGACGTCGTCCACGGTGTAGTTGATCACCGAGCGGTCGATGATCCGGTAGCCGCGCTTGAAGTCACCGAACGCGATGTTGCGCGTGCCGGCCGAGTAGGCGGTCGGCGCGAACTCGGACAGGTAGACCGGCTTGCCCATGAACAGGGCGACCGCGCCGTCCTTGAGGATGTTGGCGTTCTCGCCGTTCAGGATGAGCTTGTTGCTCGCCACGCCGGCCTTGACGATCACGCCCCAGAGCGCCTGGTTCATCAGCCAGGCCGCGCCCGGCAGGTAGGCCGGGTTCAGGGCGTAGTACAGGTCGATGACCTTGTCGATGGCCGGCGCCTGCGTGGCGGTGTAGTTGACGCCCGTGTAGCCGGCGCCGCTGTGGAAGATGCCGCGCGGCTGGTTGGAGCCGGTGCCGGTGGCGAAGAAGTTCTCCCACAGGCGGCCGTGCGCGCGGCCGTGCTCCTGCACGATGTTCTGCGCGACGTCCCACGCCGTGTCCTGCAGCGCCTCCTCGGTCACGTCGGTGCGGACGCCCGACTTGTACGAGGTGAACTGCACCTTCGTGGTGGTGAAGTCCTGGTCGCTGTAGGCGGCGCCTTCGGCGATCAGGCTTGCCGTCATGCGCGCGTTGATGACCGAGACGTCGGTGTCGGTGCCGCGCACCTCGACCGTGGCGAGCTGGCGAATGACCGACTCCTGGTCGAGCGCCTTGATGAACTCGCCGGACAGCTGCGGCATGGTCGCGGCGTTGCCCATGTTGGCGGTGCCGCCGGTGATGGCAAGGCCGATGGTGCGGTTCTCGCGGAAGCCGCCGCGGGCCCAGGCGCGGAACTCGTCCACCTCGGGCTTGCTGATGCGGAAGCTGCCGGACTGCGGGACGGTGTTCGTCACCTTCGCGCGGACCGAGGTCTCGAACTGCT
>CAIWAH010000309.1 GCA_903910585.1 uncultured Verrucomicrobiota bacterium | reverse complement strand
GGTGAACTCGATGTCCTGCACGTCCTTGAAGTGCTTCTCGAGGATCTGGCGGACCTTGAGGAGCTGGGCGTAGCTCTGGGGCATGACGTCCTTGAGCTTGATCACCGGCTCGGGGGTGCGGACGCCGGCGACGACGTCTTCGCCCTGGGCGTTGACGAGGAATTCGCCGTAGAACTCGTTGGTGCCGTTCGCGGGGTTGCGGGTGAAGGCGACGCCGGAACCGGAGGTTTCACCGGTGTTGCCGAACACCATTGCCTGCACGTTGACGGCGGTTCCCCATTCCGTGGGGATGTTGTATTTGCGGCGATAGACAATCGCGCGGTCGTTCATCCAGGAGGAGAACACGGCCCCGGCGGCGCCGCGGAGCTGGTCCCAAGGATTGTTGGGGAACACCTTGCCGGTGCGTTCCTTGACGAGGGCCTTGAAGCGCTTCACGAGCTCCTGCTGGTCCTCGGCGGTCAGCTTGGAGTCCTCAATGTCGGCGTGATACTTCTCGTGCTTGAACTGGTGGATGACGGTCTCAAAGGGCTCATGGTCTTCACCTTCGCGCTTCTGGACGCCGAGCACGACGTCGCCATACATCTGGATGAAGCGGCGGTAGCAGTCCCAAGCAAAGCGTTCGTTGCCGGTGGCCTTCACGAGCGCCAGCACCGTCTGATCGTTCAGACCGAGGTTCAAGATGGTGTCCATCATGCCGGGCATCGAGTCGCGGGCGCCGGAGCGGACGGCGACGAGCAGCGGCATGCCGGAGGTGGCGCCAAATTTCGTGCCCATGATCTTCTCCATGTTGGCCACGCCGGCTTCCATCTGGGCCTGGAGTTCCTTGGGATACGTCTTCTTGTGGGCGTAGTAGTAGGTGCAGACCTCGGTGGTGATCGTGAATCCCGGAGGAACGGGGAGACCGATGCGGGTCATTTCGGCGAGGTTCGCGCCCTTGCCGCCGAGGAGGGCCTTCATGGTCCCGTCGCCGTCGGCTTCTTTGTTGCCCCAAGTGTAAACGTATTTCGGTGCTTTTGGCATAACTGCTGTCTGTCTTTGGTGAAAATCAGGCGGCCAACCGCCGGAAAAGTGAGGCGCGACGCTAACAGGGGCGGGGGAGGCGTCAACGGGGAGAAATTCCACCATTGGGTCCGCTGGGGAACGGCGGCTCCGACGGTTCCCGATTTTCCCGCGGCGAGGATTGCCCGGAACTGGCAGGACTGCCGGGGAGCGAACCTTCGTCACCCCAATTGGGGCGGCGAGGCAAGTGGTGAAAGGTCGTCGTCGAGTGACGAGGGGGTCAGGCGCCAAACACTTGGCGAAGGTAGCGGAGGCTTTCGCGGGCGATGGTTTCGGGCCCCTCCTCGAATTTGAATACCTCAACGGAGACATGGCCCCGGTAGCCCACTTCGCGCAGGGCAGCGGCAATTGGATGGAAATCCACTTCGCCGAACCCGGGGCCCTTGAGGTTCGCGTCGTTGGCATGGAAGTAGGCAAACTTGCCGGCAGACTCCCGGATAATCTGGGGGATCGGCTTTGCCTCCGAGCACATCGCCTTCACGTCGAGCATGACCTGAAAGGCCTTCGAACCGGACCGGTCGGCCAAGGCAATGGTGTCGGCCGCGGTGTTGAGAAAGTTCGTCTCGCTGGGCGCCAGCGGTTCGAGGCAGATGGTGATCCCGTGGCGTTCGGCCAGCGCGATGGCGCGGGCAAACGAGTCGAGGCAATGCCGTCCGGCTTCTTCGGCAGTCACCCCCGGAAGCAGGTCACGGCGCTTGGGGGAACCGAAGATCATGAATTTCCCTCCCAGCTCGGCGCAAAACTCGATGGCGGCGACCAGGTAGTCGCTGGTCCGGGCGCGCACCGCGGAATCGGGGTGAGTCACATAAAAGCCTTCGGTATAGGCCAGGACCCAGTGAATTCCCGAAATCGCGATGCCGGCGCGTTCCGCAGACGAACGGATCTCCCGGCGCGTGGCGGCCGAGATGTCGGTCACCAGCGGACTGAACGTGAAGGGCGCGATCTCGATGGCTTCGTATCCGGTTTCCCGGGCAAAGCCGCAGGCCCGGTCGAACGGCCAGTCTTTGAAGATTTCGTTGCAAATCGTGAAACGCATGGCGAAAGCCTAGCACCGTCGCAGAAGCGGGGCAGCTGAATCCTCCGCTTCGTCACTTGCCGACAGGCCTTTGCCGCGGCTTTGCTTGCTGGACATGAAACGTCTGCTGCTGTGGGGGACAATGCTGGCGCTCGGACTCCGGTCATGGGCTTGGGATTACGATGGCCATCGCGTGATCAATGAAATCGCGTTGGCCAGCCTGCCGACCAATTTCCCCGCCTTCGTCCGCGAACCGGCCAGTGCCGAACGGATCATGTTCCTCGCCGGCGAGGCCGACCGCTGGCGCAATGCCAGTGAACTGGGCCTCCGGCATGTCAACAATCCCGACCATTTTCTGGACCTGGAGGACCTGCCACCGTTGGGCTTGGACCTGACCAACGTCAGCGCGTTCCGCCATGAGTTTGTCGCCCAGGTGACGCTCGCGCGGGCCAAGGACCCCGCGAAATTTCCGCCCACGGATCCGCTGGTGGATCAGGATCGGACCAAGTGGCTTCCCGGATTCCTTCCGTGGCGGATCAACGAGGACTACGCCCGCCTGAAGTCGGCCTTCAGCTACCTCCGGACTTTCGAGAAATTCGGCGGCACCGCTGACGAGATCGCCAACGCGAAGGCGAACGTGGTTTACCTGATGGGGCTCATGGGTCATTTCATCGGCGATACCGTTCAACCCCTGCATGTGACCCGGAACTACAACGGGTGGGTGATGAACAACCCCAACGGCTACACGACCAACCGCACTTTCCACGGATGGATCGACGGGGGCTATTTCAAGAAGGTCGGCCTCGATCGCCCGGCTTTGATCGCGAAGGCGGAACCCGCCAAAGCTGTCTGGGAACGCACGCCGGGAACAAATCGGGACAACCTGTTCCCGCTGGCCCTGTCGTTTGTGGCCCAGCAGGCGCCGCTCGTCGAAGCGCTTTACCAGATGGAAAAGGACGGACGACTCTCCGGAAACGGCGAGCGCGGGCTCGAGGGGCGGGAGGTTCTCGGAAAGCAGCTCGTGCGGGGTGGCCAGATGCTCGGCGATCTTTGGCTGTCGGCTTGGCAATCCGCGCCGGTGGACGGCTATCTCCGCAGTCAGCTGGCCCAACGGCAGGCGGGCGGCGCCCCAACGAATACGGGCAAGTAACCGCACGGCGGACGGGGTTCCTGTCGGGTGCCGCCTGGCCGGCCTTCGTTTTGCCGAAAATTCTTCCGGCAATCCGCCAACTTGGCCTTGCACTTGCCTGCCGAAACCCGTTTTTACCGCGCCGCGTCGCCGTCGGTTGGCAACGCACTGTAAATTCGACACATGCATCCACTTGGTCCGGCCAGTTCGCCCTTGCAGCGCCTTCAGGTGAAGGCCACCCAGAAACCCGTCAACTTCCTCTGCCTGGCCCCCCAGGCGCAGAGCGTGTTCCTCGTCGGGGATTTCAATGACTGGGATCCGACCACGCATCCGATGAAAAGGAGCTTTGATGGCTCCTGGCAGTTGGCGGTCACCTTGGGCCACGGCGGGCACCACTATCAGTTCATTGTCGACGGCAAACCGGTGAATGATCCGCGCGCCCAAGGACTGGCCCGCAACGAGCGCGGCGAAAAGGTCTCGATGATTTTGGTGAGCTGAGGCGCTAGAATCCGGCGGGTAAGCAGTGGCGGACATCAGGTGGAGTTGAATGAAGAAATTGTCAGCCAATGCGATTCTCGCGGCGAGCTTGGCGGTTCCGGACTGGAGCTGCCGACGAGGCCAGTTGCTACGGACGTATGAGTTTCCGAGTTTCGTCGCGGCGATGGGATTCGTGAATGCAGTGGCCCGGGTTGCGGAGAGACTTCAGCACCATCCGGACATCGACATTCGATGGAATCGCGTGGTGCTCGTGTTGACGACCCACGACGCAGGCGGTCTGACGGAGTTGGATTTTCAATTGGCTGCCCGCTGTGACCGCTTGGCAGCTCGTCGATCCGTCCAGGTGCATTCCTGATAGGGCAGGGTGCCGGTTCGGCATTGATGACCGACGGCGAAATGGACAGGCTGACAAAGCTCACCGCAATAAACTCCTGCCATGCAGATCCAGCGACACATCCTGCGCGCCATAGCGTCAACCCGACGGGGTTTTACCCTGATTGAACTGCTTGTGGTCATCGCCATCATCGCGATTTTGGCGGGCATGCTTCTGCCGGCCTTGGGCAAGGCCAAGGCCAAGGCTCAGATGACCAAGTGTATCAACAACAACCGGCAAGCCGGATTGGGCACGATCATGTATGTGCAGGAATATCGTGCTTACCCGGGTTGCCTGTTCGCCCAAGGCGGCTTCCGTTACGTGTGGGCGCCGCGACTGTTTTCGCAGATTGGCACCAACCGGGCGGTGTTTTCCTGTCCGAGCGCGTCCCCGTTCAGTTGGTGGGATACGAACGTCAACAAGACGTTGGGCGCACCCAACCTGACTGGTGGGGGCCGCGATCCATGGGGCATCAGCGAAACCTCGCTGTTCTCGATGGGTTACAACGACTGGGGAGCGGCACCCGCCGGCGGGGCGCGCGGTCTCGGCGGTGACGTGGACATTTTCGGTGAGGTGCGTGAACCGGCGGTAAGGAGCCCTTCGGAGATGATCATGTTGGGTGACAGCAAGCCTGGAGCTGGTGGAAAGGTGACCCGCACCAGCCGGGGGCAGTTCGATGCCAACATTGATCCCACCACTGAGGCCGAGTGGCCATCGAATCGCCACGGGGGGCGCACCGTGCTGATGTTCTGCGATGGGCACGCTGAATCAGCGCGTCGAAACGACGTGATCGATCCCAACAACGATACCTGGCACCGCCGCTGGAACAATGATGGCGGCCTCTCGTCGAAATGGGCGGTCAACAAGAACACTTCCGGACAGATTGATCCGTGATCCGGCGCCGGTTGGGCAAAGCCGTTGAGGCAATGGTGACCGCCGTGGCCAAACACGGGCTCGGGATTGTTGCCGAACCGCAATCCATCCGCCCATGAGCGGGAAATCCGCTAAGATAGCCGCGCTCATCGCCGAGCAGCAGGGGCAGTCCCTCAATGCCCATTACCTCGGATTTTTCGCCTGCTTCAATCGGCAGCAGTTCTTCGAGGCGCATGATGTGCTCGAGGAACTTTGGCTGGAGCAGGGGAAAGGCGGCTCCAACTACGCGTTCTACAAGGGCCTGATCCAATTGGCCGGCGCCTTCGTGCATTTGCAGAAGAACCGCCTGCGCCCCGCGGTGGCCCTGTTCAATCTGGCGGAGGCCAACTTGCGGCGTTACGCGAATCCCCACGAGCAACTGGACCTTGCGGTGGTTCTTGCACTCATCGGGAGCTGGCGGAGTCGAATTTCGGAAAGGAACTTCGAGATGAATCCCCTGGCGGAGAATCCGCCGCCATTGCTTCGTTTGCAGAAGTGAGGATCGTCGAGAAGCTCGTCCAGTTGCCGGCGGCAGGACGCGATTCTGCGGATTTGCAGCGGATGGCGACCCCCGTCTCCGGCGAGTTTGTTTTTGCGTTTTCGCGGGCCTTGCCCTGCTAATCGCGGCCGCTGATTTGATGAAAGAGCTGTTTCCGACTTCACCTGCGCCGATCGTTCACAACCAATTCAACGAGGTCCGCGAGCTGTTCTCGCGTTACGTGGTTCCCAGCTACGGGCGATTCGAAATTGCCCTCAGCCATGGCGCGGGAAGTTACGTGTGGGACGTCAGCGGAAAGCGCTATCTCGATTTGGGTGGTGGCATTGCGGTCACGTCGTTGGGGCACGCGAATCCGGAGATCACCGAGGCCCTGATCGAGCAGTCGCGAAGGCTCGTCCATGTCTCCAACCTCTATTTTCAAGGACCACAGGGCCGACTCGCCCAGCAGATCGTGAGGCACCTCGCCCCGGGCAAGGTGTTCTTCTGCAATTCCGGGGCCGAGGCCAATGAGGGGCTCTACAAGGTGGCTCGCAAGTTTGGGCACGATGAGGGACGGTTCGAGATCCTCACTGCGATCAACTCGTTTCACGGGCGCACTTTGGGCGGAATCGCTGCGACCGGTCAGGAAAAGGTGAAGAAGGGATTCGAGCCGATTGTCCCCGGGTTCCGGCATGTTCCGTTCAATGATCTGGATGCGGTCAAGGCGGCGATTTCCCCGGCGACCGTCGCCGTGCTGATCGAGGGCATTCAGGGAGAAGGCGGGATTACGCCTGCTTCCGTCGAATACTTGCTAGGACTGAGGAAACTCTGTGACGAGCACCGGCTGCTGTTGCTGATGGACGCGGTGCAATGCGGCCACTTTCGTTCCGGGCGGTTCCAAAGCTTCCAACGGATCTTGGAAGGAGCTCCCGACGCTTCAGCTTTCCTGCCCGATGGGATCTCGATGGCCAAGTCCCTCGGTGGAGGTTTTCCCATTGGGGCATTTTGGCTGCGGGAGCCGTTTCAGGATCTGCTCGGGCCCGGTTCTCATGGGACAACATTCGGAGGGACTCCTTTGGGCTGTGCCGTGGCCAACAAGGTCTTCGAAGTGATTGAGCGTGACGGTTTGGCCGGGCATGTCCGTGCGCTTGGAGACTGGCTGAAAACCGAACTGAACCGGCTGGGCGAAACCTATCCTGGCGTGGTTCGGGGTGGCCGAGGCCTCGGATTCATGCTCGGCCTGGAGCTGCAACCCAAGGAAGCGGTGAAGGCGTTTCGTGACGTTGACCGGCCGGCCAGCATGCAGCTTTGCGATCGTTTGCACGACGCAGGCCTGCTCCTGATTCCCAGCGGGACCCAGATTGTCAGGTTACTGCCGGCATTCAACCTCAGCCGAGCTCAAGCGGAAGAGGGGGTCAGCATTCTTGCGTCCGTGATTCGTTCGTTGGCGTAGGCAGCGAGGAAGGCTCCGCCGCCACCCTGGCCGAGGATTCTACGGTCAATGGCCCGCTTAAAAAAAAAATGGGCCCGGATTGCTCCGGGCCCTCTTCGGCTTTCAAAGCTTAATCAAAGGCGGTCACCTTTTCGGTTGATTCCATCAAAAATGGAATTGAAGGCACCCGAGTTGAAGCACCCGTTCTTCCTTCGGAGATTTGCCTGCGACAACAGGTAGGAAACGGTGTAGGACTTGTTATTGGTCAGGCCGATGTAGGAGCCATAGCAGCCGATGTTGAAACACTTGGCACCGGTTCCGGTGGCGGAGACGTTGAAACCGCTGGACTGCGCAACATTGCCTGCCAAGTCGCTGTCGGTGACGTAGGTGGCCAGCGCCGCCGCCAGCATTTGGGCTTCGGTCTTCGGGCTTCCGCAACTTGAGAAGACGTATTTGAAGAACGCAGCCACCTGAGTGTTGCTCTTACCCGTCAGATTCTTTGAGCCTGCGTAAGCTCCCCAGAGATACGGATACTTGGTAGCAAGCCAGTTGCCCAATTGTGTCGAGCTCGATCCGCCGTTAAGCGAAAGGATCAGCGCCTGACCGTTTGGTCCGTTCCAGTAACCGATGGTAGCCGTATCGCCGGACACCAATCCTTCACAGCCGCAGACTGTGTTCGGTTGAATCGTGATCGTGCAGGTCACCGTGGTCGAGCTGCCGTAGCCGCAGAGATTAGCCGGCGGCGGTGGAGTGTTGCAATTGGTGGAGTTGCAGGGGCCACAAACGCGCCAACCGTATCCTGGACCGTCACAGGACATGTAGCACCCGGACTTAACCCATACGCGGGTAATGTTCTTGCCGTTGGGAGCTGTGAACTTCCCGGTGAGGCCGCTCAGGCCGTCGAACTTGTAGTGGGCACCGTCGCAGGTCTCGACGACAACGTTGGACAAGTCCTTTGAGCTGCAGATATCCACGGTCGGGCTGCAACCGTAGAAGGTGACCGACACGCGAGACTTGCAGCCTGAATCGGTTCCGACAGTTATCGTTTGCGCGGGACCAGCCGGAGTCGTTGAAGGCGGATTCGCGGAGCGAACCTTGGCGGTGAACGTGTAGGTCCCAGCCGCGGTGGGCGAGCCGGTGACGGCTCCAGTGGCGGGGTTCACCGAAAGTCCGGGCGGCAATGAGCCGGAGACAATCGAGAACGTATAAGGTGCCACGCCGCCGCTGACGGTGAGCGCCGAAGAATAGCTGGTTCCAACCTTGCCAGTGGTGGCCGAGACGCAGGCTAAGGTAATCGGCGGGCAATCGGACTCGATGACGACCGTGCAGTCAGAAGCGACTTCCTGATTGCCGTCGCAGAGGATCCCGGAGGAATCGGTAACCTTGACAGTGAAGGGGAAGGATCCGGCCGCCGTGGGATTTCCGGAGAGCAAACCACCCGACGTAAGCGTCAGTCCAGGAGGCAGGGATCCACTGATCAACGAGAACGTGAACGGTCCGGTGCCGCCGGAAGTTGCGAAGTTGGCCGAGTAAGTCTGCCCCACTTTGCCGGTGGTAGTGGATACGCACTGCAGGCTGAGCGGGATGCAAGGCGGATCAATCGTGATGGTGCAAGTAACTGAGGCAGTGCGGACAGAACCGATAAGGCCTTCAGAATCCGTCACCGTCGCCTGGAACGTGAACATACCGGGCACGGAAGGAATTCCGCTGATCGTCCCGTCTGGCGCCAAGTTCAGCCCGGTCGGAAGCGCGCCACCGGTAATGGCGAACGAGTAGCCAGGCACACCGCCAGAAGCCGCAAGCTGAGCGGTGAAGCCTACATTGACTTGGCCCGCGGTGACGGACGCGCAGTTGGCCACGAGCGCCGGCGGAGCGATTGAAATGCCGCACTCTTTGGTCGCAGCGTGTTCAGCCGTATTACCGACCGCGTCGGTCACCTTGATGGTAAACGAGAAGTTCCCGGCAGTGTTAGGGTTCCCGGAAATCACCCCAGTAGCCGTGTCCAGCAACAGGCCGGGAGGCAGGCTGCCCCCCACCAAGGAATAAGTGTAAACAACCGTGTTCGCGTTCGGCGCCATCTCACCGCCCAAGGCGACCATTTGAGCGGAGAAGGGCTGTCCCGCCAATCCCGTGGTAGTCGCCACGCACTGCAACTGGACTGGATCACTTACTGGCGGCGGCGGGCACACCGACGGAATTCCTACGAGCAGGGTTTGTGCGGCGGGAAGCGCAGTTTCAGGATTGAACGCGATACCGCACTGATTATACGAACTGACCGGATTCAGCAAATAAGCCTGAATTTGCCCGCACTGGGCTTGGAAATCATTGTTGGCATTGGCTTCAGCAACGATTTCGTCGACGTGCGACTGCCTGAAATTCACTCCTGGATCATAGTCGGCTGCTGTGGCTGTCGGGCCGTCAAGGAGGGTCCAGATGGCCACCTGAACCTCCTCTGCGGTGTAGGGGAGGTTGTCAACTGGCGAAGTCTGTAACTGGTAGGCCTGATTGAGGATGTATTCGACTGCGTTGAGATTCGTGGGCGTGTTGACCAGATTCAGCGCAGATACGCCCACGCTGTCATTTACATCCCAAGCGCTGAATGCGTAGTTGGCATCGAAGTAAATCAACGCGCTGACCCGTGCGCAGTAGGTGTCGTAGATTCCGTTGGGAATCGTTCCAGTCGAATTGTTGATTACCACCTCATAGAAGCTCGGCAACCCGGCCGTATCTCGAGGGTTCATGCTCAGGCAGCCGGTGCCAAGGTTGGCGGCGTGCAACTGCCCCAAGAAGGCAAATGCACACACCGATGGACCAAATTTCCCAATGATACTCATTTTTTCCTCCAACAGTTTTTCAGATTGGCAATCGAGTCGGTCCCCCCGGATGACACGAATTGCCTCCAACGGCTCTCGGTGATACCCAAATCTAAGTAGTTCGACCAGACGAAAATTTCCGAACTGACTGATTTTGGAAAACGCTCCTTGTGCCAATGGACAACGATTGACGCGATAGTGTTGTGTCGAAGCGATTGGAGGCTGTCAATGATTCGATTTACGCGATTGGGTCATTTCCGAAGAACCGATCATTGCCAACTAGGAACTGCTGCAGCGCATCAATCGCCGTTCCATGTTGTTTGTTGACAACGAGAACCACACTCAGGTGTTCACTGTGCTTCAGGAAGAGGCCACAACCTTTCGGCCGCCCCCGCTGTAACTCAAAAATAGGTGTTACCCAAACCGGGGCGGGCGGAGTGCCCGTTGACTCAAAAGGGGTGTTACCCAATTGACTCCCCATTTTGAGAACGAAGGAAGCCGGCGGACTCGTCCGGCCCGGCCTCCCTCGCTCC